>CANRBO010000074.1 GCA_947628885.1 uncultured Clostridia bacterium
TATTAAATTTAGGAAAAAGTGCTACAATTAATATTTTAAATGAAATGTTAGAAAGAGAGATTATAGAAAAGATAGGATTTTCAAAGAATGTGGCATATAAATTGAAATAGTAATAAAATATAATTGAAAAAGATAGAATATATATGAGAGCTTGCATTTTTTGCACACGGATGTGTTAAAGAAGCTATAATAATAAATTCTAGAAAGCTTAATATATATAGGCAATCTAGGGTTTTGTTTTATTATTTTTAAGGAAGGATTAAAATAAAACAACATACCTTTTGCTTAATTGGCAAAAGGTATGTTGCTTTAGATGCCATGCATCCAAGACATAACATCGCATTGCTCACAGTCAAAAGCAGAACACGTGCCACAACCTGAGTGTTGCATTGTTATTTCAAGAAAATTGATAGTTGCCCAATTGGGAAGTTGCAGTACACCTTTTGGAAGAATAGGCCCTTTGTATTGTACAACATATAAAATGTCGTCTTCTGTTAAGGTTATGTTTGCATTATTGTTAGGTACTTCAAATCCTAAAATATCAGAAACAATTCTTGCCATATCAAAATGGTCGATAACAGAAATAACATTTTGGGGAATCTCAGAAGGTGCTACTTTTTTAACCCGAATTAAATCAAAGTCTACAATATTAATCATGTCCAAAGAAAATGAGTTAGAAATATAGACTGACATGGGGTATCCTCCTATCTCTGCCACCCTTAATTATGGTGTGGGCTTATGAGAATAAAATATATACCCTTATATTATACTATAATTTACATAAAAGTCAATGGAATTGTTTTAAAATGTCAAAATAGCAAGTAATAGTAAAAATATGATTGAATATGCATAGTTTTTTTGATATACTATTATATGATTGTAATAATCAATGTAAAAATGGTATTGAAAGGAGTTAAAATTTTATATGAGTTTTGAATTTGAAAGAAAAATAAACTATTATGAAACAGATAAAATGGGGATAGTGCATCATTCTAACTACATTAGGTACATGGAAGAAACAAGGTGTGCTTGGCTTGAAAGCATAGATATGCCATTTTCACTTTTGGAGGAAAATAATATAACAATCCCAATTTTGGGTGTAAATTGTACACACAAATATCATGTTACATTTGGAGATATTATTGTAATTCGACCATTTGTAAAGGAATACACGGGAGTTAAAATGACAGTTGGTTATGAAATGATAGATAAGAAAACAGGTAAATTAGTTCTTACAGGGGAGACAAAGCATTGTTTTACAGATAAAAATTTGAAACCTATTAATTTAAAGAAACATAATTCGGAATTTCATAACAAGTTTTTTAAATTATTGCAGGAGTACGAACTACATCATGAGTAAAAGTAAAAAAATAAATAGACAAATTTGCAAACTACAGTGTGAGTAAAAGCAAAAAATAAATATACAAATTTGCAAACTACAGTATGAGTAAAAGCAAAAAAATAAATACACAAATACGCAAAAAATAGCGGGTATTAAAACGCGAAAAATATTGTAAATTAAACAAAGATATGATAAAATATACTATGTAAAAAATGTGAAAAAGGAGAAATCATGTACAGAAATCATAATTGTGGAGAATTGAATATAAAAAATATTAATGAAGAAGTAATGTTAGCTGGTTGGGTTCAAAGAATCAGAAATCTTGGAGAAATAGAGTTTATAGATTTAAGGGATGAGAAAGGCATTACACAGCTAGTTATTTCAAGTGAAATGAAAAATAAAATTGAAGATTTGACACCTGAGTCAGTAATTAGTGTTACTGGCAAGGTTAGCGAGCGTTCAAATAAAAATCCTAAAATACCAACAGGAGATATTGAAGTAATTGTGAGTGATTTGGAGATTTTAGGAAAGAGTAAAAGTACACTTCCTTTTGAAATTAATTCGGAAAAGGCTGACATTTCAAGTGTTAAAGAGGATTTAAGACTTCAATATAGATATTTAGATTTAAGAAATGAAAAAGTACATAAAAATATTTTACTTCGTTCTAATGTAATGAAATCTATTAGAAAATACATGGATGAACTTGGTTTTACTGAAATCCAAACTCCAATTTTGACAAGTTCATCTCCTGAAGGTGCTAGAGATTACCTAGTTCCAAGTAGATTGCATGCGGGTAAATTTTATGCACTTCCACAGGCACCTCAACAATTTAAGCAGTTGCTTATGGTTTCGGGCTTTGATAAATACTATCAAATTGCTCCATGTTTTAGAGATGAGGATCCTCGTGCTGATAGAGCTCCGGGCGAATTCTATCAATTGGATTTTGAAATGTCTTTCGCAACTCAAGAAGATGTGTTTGGCGTTATGGAGCAAGTTCTACCAAAGGTTTTCAAGGAGAATAGCAACTGGCAAGTTGATGAAGGGCCTTTTGTGAGAATTCCATATAATGAAGCAATGGATAAATATGGAATTGACAAACCTGATTTGAGAAATCCTTTAATTATCAAAGATGCTACTGAGTTATTTGTAAATACTGAATTTAATGCTTTTAAAGACAAAACTATTAAAGTTATCATTGTTCCAAAGGGTGGAGAACAAGGCAGAAAATTCTTTGATCAAATGAGTGAATTTGCTGTAAATGAGCTTGGAGCAAAAGGTTTGGCTTGGGTAAAAGTTGATGAAGAAAATAATTTGACAGGCGGTATTGCGAAATTTGTTACTGATGAGATCAAAACTGAATTAGGTGCAAAAATCGGTGATGCTATATTCTTTATAGCAGATGAAAAAGCTAAAGCACAGAAAATAGCAGGTCAAGTTAGAATTGAACTTGGAAAAAGATTAGATTTGTTGGAAAAAAATGTATTCAAATTCTGTTGGATAGTGGATTTCCCAATGTATGAGTACAATGAAGATGAAGAAAAAATTGATTTTAGCCATAATCCATTTTCAATGCCACAAGGTGGTTTGGAAGCATTAAAAACCAAGGAACCATTGGATATTTTGGGTTATCAATATGATTTGGTTTGCAATGGATATGAGTTATCGTCAGGAGCTGTTAGAAATCATGATCCTGAGACAATGATTAAAGCATTTGAAATTGCTGGTTATACAGAGGAAGATGTAAAAACAAAATTTGGAGCACTTTATACTGCTTTTCAATATGGTACACCACCACATGCTGGATCTGCGCCTGGATTAGATAGGATGGTAATGTTGATAGCTGATTCTGAAAACATTAGAGAAGTTATAGCATTTCCTAAAAATAAAAAGGCAAAAGATGTAATGATGGGGTCACCAAGCGAAGTTACTGAAGAACAACTTAAAGATGTTCATATTAAGGTAACTGAGGAATCACTATAAAATATTTTCAAACCATACAATTAAAAATACTTTCAAGCCTTACAATACAAAATATTATTACTTATGTTTACTAAAAATGCTTGAAAGCATTGATAATAAGTATAGCGTCAAGTGAAAAGGTAAATGCAATTCTGTAATTCAAGATTATAATAACAAAAGCTAAAAACATAATGTTGCATTTATATTAAATAAGTGATATAAATTATAATAAGAAAGGGACAATTTTTGAAAAATATAAAAGATTATAACATAGATGAGTTAAAAGAAGAACTAAAAACTTTAGGAGAGAAGTCTTTTCGAGCCGAACAAATTTTTAAATGGTTATATGTTGACAAAGTGAAAAGTTTTGATGAAATGACTAATTTGTCTATGGATTTGAGAGAAAAGCTAAAACAAAATTATGATATATGTAATTTTGAAATTATTAAAAAGCTTGAATCTGTAGACGGTACTAAAAAATACCTTTTGGGCTTGTCAGACGGAAACGCAATAGAATCAGTTCTTATGGAATATCATTTTGGAAAATCAGTTTGTGTTTCTTCACAAATTGGATGCAAAATGGGTTGCAAATTCTGTGCTTCAACTGGAATACCATTTGTAAGGAATCTGAGTTCGGGCGAAATTGTAGAGCAAATCTTGGCAATAGAACAAGATACAAATTCAAAAATCTCTAATGTTGTATTTATGGGAATTGGCGAACCTTTTGATAATTATGACAATGTGATAAATGCAATTAAAATATTGAACAATCCGAAAGGTCTAAACATTGGAGCAAGACATATAAGCATCTCTACAAGTGGAATTGTACCTAAAATTTATCAATTTGCTGATGAAAATATTCAGAGTACATTGTCAATATCTCTACATAGCGCAAATAATAAAACGCGTTCAAGTATGATGCCAGTAAATAATACATATAATATAGAAGAACTTATACAAGCATGCAAATATTATATAGAAAAGACTAATAAAAGAATTTCTTTTGAGTATGCTTTGGCAAAAGATAATAATGACAATTTAAAGGATGCAGATGAATTAATAAAATTACTGAAAGGTATGTTATGTCATGTTAATCTGATACCAATTAATAAAATTGAAAATGGAGCTTACACAAAAAGTTCATTAGAAAATATTATTAAATTTAGAGATTATCTTAACAATCATGGAATTGTGGCAACAATTAGAAGAGAACTAGGTTCTGACATAAATGCAGCTTGCGGGCAACTTAGAAGGCAGAACATAAATAGTGAGTAATTAAACGAAAGGAATTTAGGAGGAAATTATTAATGGCAAAAGCTTTTGCAACTTCAGATGTAGGAAAAGCTAGAGAAATTAATGAAGATTATTTTTATATAAGTTATCCTGATGATGAGATCCAGCTATTTATTTTAGCGGACGGCATGGGTGGATATAACGGTGGCGAAGTAGCAAGCAAACTGGCTGTGCAATCGGCAAAAAATTATATTCAAACAAATTATGAAAAAAACAAGGATGACTTATTAAGCTTAGTCAAAAGTAGCACTCAGTATGCAAATATGATAGTGTTTGAAAAAGCACAAGCAAATGCTGAGATAAGCAATATGGGCACAACACTTGATGTTTGCCTAATATATCAAAATAAAGCTTTTATATCACATATTGGAGACAGCAGAATTTACAGAATTAGAAAAGAAGTAATTAGAAGACTTACAAAAGATCATAGTTATGTGCAACAATTAGTTGACGAAGGAAAAATTACAAAAGAAGAAAGTATGAAACACCCAAAGAAAAATATGCTTATGAAAGCTCTTGGATGTACAACTTTTGTTGAACCTGACGCATCAGTACATGGATTTATAAAAGGAGATACCATACTTATGTGTTCAGACGGATTAACAAATATGGTTTCAGAACAGGAAATAAAAAGCATTTTAAAAGAAAATCCAACAGATGCCACAAAGTTATTAGTACAAAGAGCAAATGACCTAGGTGGAAATGACAATATAACTGCAATAATCATAAGGTAGGAAAGTAAAATTTTCTAAAGGATGAAAATTGTGATATAAGCAGGAAAGGAAATTTATTATGAACTTAATAGGTAAAATAATAGGTAATCGTTATGAAATCTTAGAAGAAGCTGGAAACGGAGGTATGGCAACAGTTTTCAAGGCTAAGGATCATGTACTTAATAGATATGTTGCTGTAAAAGTATTAAAAGATGAATACACAACAGATTCAGACTTCATAAAGAGATTTAATTCGGAAGCACAGTCTGCAGCAGGACTTTCACATGCTAACATAGTTTCAATTTATGACGTAGGATTTGAAGAAGAAAATAATTTATACTATATAGTTATGGAGCTTGTAAAAGGTAAAACTTTGAAGCAAATCATAAAAAAAGACGGTGTAATATCTTGGAAATGGGCTGTAAATATTGCTATGCAGATAGCATCTGCATTAGAAGAAG
>CANRBO010000075.1 GCA_947628885.1 uncultured Clostridia bacterium
TATAACTCTTTGTATCTCGTCATGTCTACCTATTACTGGGTCAAGTTTGCCTTCTTCTGCTCTTTTTGTTAAATCTGTTCCATACTGATTTAATGTTGGAGTAGAGTTAAAACTGCTATATGTTTCTGTTTTTGTAGTTCTTTTTTTATGTTCGGCTTCCTCATTAATTATATTCATAATATCATTATACAAATTTTGTGGATTGGCGTTTAGTTCTAGCAAAATTCTTGCTGCTACACTATCTCCTTCTCTTAATATTCCTATTAAAATATGCTCTGTTCCTATATGTTCACTTCCAATTCTTCTAGCTTCTATAAAAGCATTTTCAATTACCTTTTTACTTCTTGGTGTGAAACCAATGCTTTCTGGATCATTTATTGGCTCTTCTTCTCCTAATATATCGATTATTTCTTGTCTTATTAATTCTCCATGGATATTTTGGTTTTCTAAAACTTTGCTTGCGATTCCTGTTCCTTCTTCTGCCAAACCATATAGTATATGTTCAGAACCAATGTAATCATGTCCAAGTTCTACTGCTAATTCTTGGGCTAATTCAAGAGCTTTTTCTGCTCTTGCTGTAAATTTATAATACATACTAATACCTTTCCTTTCTTGCCTTTAAGTCTATTCTTGACCTAAAGCCGTTAAATTAATCTTCTTTTATAATTTGCTTTACTATATTTGCTCTTTCTATGTCTTGTTCATATACAGAAAGTTTTTTGCCAACTTTGACCTGTACATTTGCACTTTTGGTTTCTAATATCAACTTTGAAATTTTGCTATCATTTAATTCTTTTATAATTCCTAAGTCTGTTCCAAGTTTTACGCTTGATAAAAGTTCTTGTGCTTCTTCTTCTGATAATTTTCTTGCATTTGAAAGAACTCCATAATCTCTATAAACTTTATCTTCTAATTCTTCGCCTTTTTTTGCCAAGAATTTTCTTGCTAATCTTTCTTGTTCTATAATTTTTTGAGAAATTAATTTTAAATTTTTAGTAATTTCTTTTTCTGTTACTCCTAATGTTTGATTATTTGAGATTTGATAGATGTCTCCTTCGACTTTTGATCCTTCTCCATACAAACCTCTAATGCTCATACCCAAGTTATTTACTGCATTTAATACTTTTCTTATATTTCCAGTTAAAGATAAAGCTGGTAAATGAGCTAATACTGATATTTTTAAACCTGTTCCTACATTAGTTGGACAAGCTGTTAAATATCCATATTTTTTGCTTACACTATATGGAATTAAATCTTCAAGTTTTTGATCTATTTCTATTGCTAGATTCATCAAATTTTCAACATCTAGCCCTGAGCTGAAAACTTGTATTTTTATATGATCTTCTTCATTAACCTGAATACAAATATTTTCTTCATCATTTATAATTATTGCTGTATAAGGATTTTTTGATTTTGCAAATTCCGGACTAATCAAATGTTTTTCAACTAATACTTCTTTATTTAAGTCATCTATATCTGTCAAATTGATGTATTTCAAACCATATCCTAATGCTGGAACTATACTTTTTAATTTTTCGTTTATTGCACTAAGTTGTCCTTCTTTACTCTTTGATACAAAAGGTATGCCTTCAATATTTCTTGAAAGCCTAACTCTTGAACTAATTATTACATCACTATCTTTACCATTTTGTAAATACCAATTCATTACTTATTCATCTCCTTTAACTCATCTCTTATTTTAGCAGCATCTTCATAACGTTCTTCTTTTATGGCTTTTTCTAAGTCTCTTTCAAGCATCTTCTTTTTGTCGCTTTCTTTATTTTTTTCTTTGTCTCCACTGTCCGCTTCTACCGTTATTTTTTCTGCTTTTCCATTTGGCAATCTTCCTATATGTTTTGATGTACCATGTAGATTTTTTAGAAGTGAATCTATCGGATTTGAAAATACATCATAACATTGGCTACAGCCAAATACTCCTGTGTTTATGAATTCATCATATGTCATACCACAGTTTTTGCATTTTAATTCGTTAGTTTGTAGCATTGGCATGAACTCTGTTTCAGCATAATCATTGAAAAAGTCTCCTAAAAAACTATTTAGATTAAATGGCAATTCTAAATTATCCATACCTAGCTTTTTTGCACAATCGCTACAAAGTGCAATCTCCTTTTTAATCCCATTTATAATCTGAGTATATCTAATATTTGCTTCATTTTTTCCACAATTTTGACACAACATCTTAATTACCTCCTTTAAATTGTGTTAATTTAATTTTAAATTTATTTTAATTAATTCGCATTTTCTTAGCATTTTTACTAATATACTTCTATATTAATTAGTCTGTGCTTTTACACTAAATTAATTAGCATATTCTTATAATATCTGTGTTTACGCCAAATTAAATAGCATATTCTTATAACATCTGTGTTTACACTAAATTAATTAACATATTTTTAAATATTTTTGCTCTAAGTTCATCTTTTTCATTTTTGATTGAGCTTAAAACTTTGTCATTTGTTGCACTTTTTAATAATTTAGCAATTCTTTCATCTATTACATCATAGTCAAGAAAGTTATTAACAAAAATATCAACTTCTTTTGCACTTATTTTATTCCCTATGCTTGTTATTATATGCATTAGATAATCGCTTTTCGATAAATTTATTTTCTGAATTTTTATGTAGCCTCCTCCACCTCTCTGACTTTCAACATAATAGCCTTGAATTGGCGTAAATCTAGTTGATATAACGTAATTGATTTGTGAAGGCACGCAATTAAATTGCTCTGCTAAATCATTTCTTTGGATTACCGCTTCGTCATCATCTTGAAACATGCTTTTTATAAAATCTTCTATTATATCTGATATTCTCATTACATCACCTCCTATTGTTTTCTGTGTATGAACTGTCTTTGTACGATTTATTCTTATGTAACTTGGCTTGTATAGTTTATTCTTATATAGCATGTCTTGTATAATTTATTTTTATGTAATCTATTCTTTCACATTTTTACACATACAATTCATTTTATTATTTTGACTTTGACTTTCTTTGACTTTTATTATACTACTACATTTTAAAAAATGCAATAGTTTTTTTATTTTTTTATCCAAAAAATTTAAGTTTAAAAGTAAATTCCATTTTAATTACAATAATGGAATTTAAGTTTAAACCGAAATCCCATTTTTATTTATTAGTTGAACCAAATCCACCTGTTCTTTCGCCCTCTGCTGTGTCATTATCTGCAATAAGATATTTTTCAAATATTGCTTGTCCTATTGCATCTCCTTTTTTTATTTCTATATCTTCTTCTTTTATGTTATAAAATGCAAACATAATATGTCCGTCATTTTCAACATTTCCATAATAATCAGCATCAACTATCCCGATACTGTTTGCCAAAATTAATCCTTTCTTTTTAGGATTAGAACTTCTGTTGCATAATTTCAAATATTCATCTTCTTGCATATATGCTTTTAATCCAGTTTTAATAAGTGTTGGAGCCATACCCTTTTTAAAACTTGGTACAACACAGTCTTCTGCTGCCTCTATATCATATCCTGCTGAATATTTTGTTTTTCTCACTGGTAAATTGATTCCTTTGTCTTCATATCCCTTTGCAATTTCAAAACCTCTTAACTTTTCCATTATAAATACTATTCCTTTCTGAGGGCACACATAGAAAGATTATTTTCTTTCAAACTAATTTCCTTATATAATCAATTATATAAAATTCTTTGCCTATCTAATCGATTAATCCC
Source organism: uncultured Clostridia bacterium (assembly GCA_947628885.1). GTDB lineage: Bacteria > Bacillota > Clostridia > TANB77 > CAG-508 > CAG-793. Next base: position 3,722 of record CANRBO010000075.1, read on the forward strand.
TCTTTAAATAATTTTTAACTAATAATTTTTTATTCATAGTTCTATTTAATTTAATAACACATCTATTTCATTTTGTAAAGTACTTTTAACAATTATGTAAATAATTGCATAGTATATTATATCAAAAACTAATAATGTATCAGTTTTGATAGTATAAAACATATAGAGGTGCTACATGCTTAGCTTAAATAAATTACCATTAAATCATACAGGTATTGTTCAAAAAATTAAATGTTCTAAAAATCTTGAAAGACGTTTACTTGATTTAGGATTAGTTAGTGATACACCAATTACTGCTATTTTCAAATCTCCATTAGGAGACCCAACTGCCTATGAATTTAGGGGCAGTATTATTGCCATTAGAAATGATGAAGCAAAACAAATATATGTACAGGATCATATTCGTTAGATTCATTACATTTATTATGTACGAATTGATTATTTACGAAACTTATTTAGTAAACAAATTGAAGTGATTGATGTTCACTTCAATATGTTTATTTGAGGTTATTTTGGCCTTTCAATTATATTTATTTTAATTTATTTTTCTACTTTTTTCCTAATTCTTTTATACTTTATTGCTAATATTTCTTCTAATATCTCATTTCTTATTATTTTATTTTGCTTTACTTCATTTCTATTTTTTTAGTTCTTTTTCTGCTTCCTTATAATCAGGCATATATTTTTCAACCATTGCCCAGAACTTTTTAGAGTGATTCATATATTTTAAATGGCAAGTCTCATGTAATACAACATATTCAATTGCTTTTCTACTATACATTACAAGATTTTGATTAATAGTGATTTTTCTATTTGATGAGCAGCTTCCCCATACTGACTTTACTTTTCTTATTCTGTATTCTTCAGGAGCTAGCCCTACCATTTTTCTGATTTTTTCAAACGCTTGCTCTACTTCTCTTTCTGCTACCATATAATACATTTTTTCAATCATCTTTTTTATTTGCTCTGTATTATCTTCATTTGCATAACTTAAAGGTAATATTACTACTATTTTGCCATTTTCTACGTTAAGTATTGCATTATTTATGTCTTTATAATATAGATTCAAATAATAGCTTTCTCCAAGAATTTGAAATCTTTCTCCGTCTGCGTATTCTTTAACTTTTCTAGGAGAAACTTTATATTCTTCAAGTTTTCTCATTATCCACTCTTTTTTCTCTTCAACAACACTTTGGATTTGAGCCGCAGTTGCATACCAAGGTGCTTTAATTAAAACTTCACCATTTTCAATAGTAATGTAAAAATTCTTGATTTTTGCTTTGTTTACTGTGTATGCAATTGTCTTATTTAAATACTTCATTTTCTTCATAATTAATCTCATCCCTTTCTAAGGCACAAATCTAGTTGGAAAAGAATTAAATTTTGTAATTATTTTTCAGCCTTTACATTACTCCTTTCCAAAGTGCTTAACCTTATTACGTTACTTTAAATATAATGTTTGCTAAGCAGTTGTGTTGGCTTTTTATCTGTATTTTTAAGTTTTTAGTATTATGTCATCTCCGTATGTTTGTTCTTAAAACTTCTGTTCGATTTTTATTTTAATATTATATTAAAAAAATGTCAATACTTTTTTCAAAATTTTTTCAAATATTTTATAATAATTGCATTTACTTTTTTATTTGACCAATATTTTATAGTCGCGTTTAACTTTTCACTTGACAATTATTTTATAATCGCGTTTAACTTTTTACTTATCAATTATTTTATAATTGTTATTTAGTACAAGTATATCTCATATAATTTTTTATGGAGGTATCATTATGGGGCTTACTAAATCTTCTACAGGAAGTAATTTGAACGAAAGTGCTGGATTTGTTGCTGGTTGTGATTATAAAATCACTCTTGCTGGAAATCCAAACACAGGCAAATCCACGATTTTCAACGGCTTGACTGGTATGCATCAACATACTGGCAATTGGACTGGCAAAACTGTTGAAAATGCT
>CANRBO010000076.1 GCA_947628885.1 uncultured Clostridia bacterium
TAAACTACATATTTCTTGATAGTAAATGCTCCTGTTCCTATTAATAGTATTATTCCTACTATCAATATTATATATCTTTGTGCTATACCTGTTACTATTGTTAAGATTACTGGTGCATCATCTATATCATCTTCTTCCGGTTTCTTGTTGTTTGGCGTTGAGTCTATATCAGGTGTGTCACTTGGATTATCATCTTCACTTATCTCTGCTACGTTTGTTTTTAAGTCTAAGTTGTTTTCATCATTTATCCATGTTAACACTACATCTATTACTGCTTGCTCTCCTGGTTGTAACAATGTGTCCTTTAATTGGTCTGTTACTATCTTTCCGTTCTCTTCTCTCCACTTTGGATTATCTGCTTGGTTAAATGTTAATCCTTCCGGTATATAATCTGATATCTCTGTCGCGTATCCTTCTATCTCACCTTCATTTGTTATCCTTATTTGATATCTGAATTTTACTATCGTGTTCTCTATTCTCTTCTTGTTTAATTCTACTTTTACTGCTGGCTCTGGCTCTTGCTCTGCATAGTGTCCGGTGTCCATTTCTTTTTGTACTCCGTCTTCTATTAATATTACTTGGCTTACCCATTTCCTTAATGCTAAATCAAAATATTTTACATATACATGCTCTACATCTTGGTCATCGTCTTCTTCTATCCACTCATCTGGTGTTGAATCTATATCTTCTACTTCTTTTCCTTCTTCATCTGTGTCTTTACTTATCTCTGCTTTATTTGTTAGTATTCTGTCTGATGTGTTTGGCTCTGTTACTCTAAATGCTATTTGCACATCTCTATAATCTGGTCCTTCCATTTCTTCTGCATTATATGCTTTTAATAGATTCTCCCCTTCTTCTTCTTCGTTTTCTTTTGACAAATAGCTTGTTCTTATTTCTACCGCTTGGCTTACATCCTCTGTTTCATTTCCTTCTGCATCATATAATACCCAGCCATATTGTTGATTTATTTCATTATCTACTATATATTCTAATCCTTCTGGCAAATCATCTTTTATCTCTGCTGCATATCCTGACTTTGTTCCCTCATTATATACTCTTATTGTGTAGATTACTATATCATTATTTGCTACTCTTACTGGGTCCTTTGGATGTGTGTATTCCATGTCTGTTACTTCTTTTCCGTCTACTATTGTTCCATATTTTGTTGCATCTACTCTTGGTACTCTTGTTGTTATTTCTTCTTCGTTTACTCCTGTTATGAATTTTCTTAATGCTAAGTCAAATTTCTCAAGAATAAGTTTTTCGAAATCATCATCGTCTTCTTGTCCTTCATAATATCTATCTTTATTTGATAAATCATCTGGATTACTTTCTTTTCCTTTATAATCAGGTAACTCTGAATCTTGAGGCAAAGTAACATTTTTCTGATTATCTCTATCAGTTAAATTAGCATCATTACTACTTGCAGTAATCTCAGCAATATTAGTAATTTTCTTAAGAGATTGAGCTGTTGATGCTATTTTACATCTAATTTGAACTTCTTGATAATCTAAAGTTGAACCTGTTTGATTAAATGCTGTTATTACATTGTCTTCATCTCTGTTCTTTGATAAATAAGCTGTTTTTATAGTTCTTTGTGTTCTATCAGCACTATCAATTACCCATAAGAATTTTTGGTTTAAAGAATCATCAGGTAAAAACTCTAATTCAGGTGGTAAATGATCTACTATCTCATCAACATATCCGTCAATTTGTCCTTCATTATAAACTCTTATTGTGTATGTTACTATATCTCCTGTTGAAACACTTACTGGTGTTTTAACATGTTTGTAGCTTGCTGTATTTTCTCCATTTAATAATGGTGATGTATCTACAACTGGTTCTCTATCATATACTCCATTTGTAGATAATTCTGTATCATTAACAGCTGTAATGAATTTTCTTAATGCTAAGTCAAAATATCTACCTGGTAAAACTAAATCTTCATAGTCGTCATCATCTTCATAACCTTTACCTTGTGTTGATGTACCTGGTGCGTAGTTATTTATTTTACCATTATCTAAATTTCCTGTTACTGAATCTCTATCATCAATATTAGCTGTATTACTGTCTTCAGTTATTTCAGCAACATTTTTCAAATGAGTATCTGTTGAATTAGTAGTAGCTACAACCATACACTCAACTTTAACATCTTTATAAGATATTGTATATTGTCCTTCCGGATTTTTATTAAATGCACTAATTAAATTTTCTTGTTCACCTTTTTGTTTAGACAAATAATCTGTTTTTATAATTCTTTTATTACCTTGATATTCTTCCCAGCCATAAGTAGTATTTATAGTACTTTGAGCTGCTGGCACTAGCTCTAGTCCGTCAGGAAGGTAATCAGTAATTTCTTCTGCATATCCGTCTATTTCACCTTCATTGTAAACTCTAATTGTATAAACTACTTTATCGTTTGTATTTACATTTTTAGCGGTTTTTATGTGAATTTTCTTAGTTGTTGTACCATTATCTAATATTGAGTTTGCATCTCCTTGTGCCAATGCTCTTAAATTTTCTTGAGAGATTTCAGGTTCCCTTGAAGGTGTTACATTTTCTCCATTTATTTGTGATATAAATTTTCTCAAAGCTAAGTCAAATTTAGGTTTTTCTAAATTTTGTGAATCGCTGAAATTTATATCTTGATTTGCTTTTTCAATTATAACAACTGGTTGAGAGCTTTGTACTAATGCTGCTGATGTTGACCAGTATTCAAGATTTGTAGTAGCAGTTTTAGCTGATATTTGTAAATTGGCAGCTGATACTGATGTATTTGCTGGAAGAGAAATATAAAATTCTTGTCCATTTGCATTTATTATTTTTTCTGTAGTATTGGCTCCTGGATATGAAACTGAACTACCATTTACTATATCAACATTATCAATTTCATTTTGTTGATTTAAAACTTTTGCACTAAAACTTGAATAATTATTATTATTTATTATTAACTTATATGGTCCTATTAAAAATTTTCCATTTGATAGAACAGCTTTTGCTGATGATTTTTCAAAACTTAGAGCAGCTGCTGATTTAGATGAATAGTCATATTCTCCTTGTTCTTCTATACCATCAGTAAAATAATCATATAAGTTTTCTACTGGATTATCTCCTAAATCAAAATCATATTTATTAGTTAAAGAATCTTTTACACTACCATATGTCTCTGAAACAGAAAAGGTTGCATTTTTAGTAGGATGAAATTCGTCTGTTGGATTTGTTACATACCAAATTGCAGCTTGTTGAATAATCTCTATAACATCCTTTAATTCCTGTGTATCAGTTATTTTTGTTTTTAATTCTAATGCATTGGCTTTTTGCAATAATGCATCAACTGATTCTTGATTTTCAGGTATACAAATATTATCCAATATCCACATCAACTTGTTATACTCCTGATTTTTAGGTAAATTATCTGAATATACACTAGGAGTTATAGCAGTTGGATTTCTTAAATCAAAATGCTCTGTATATTGTACAACTTCTCCTGATGATCCTTCTGATCCAAATCCAATACCGTCTTTTAAGCAATATATTGCTTGTCCGGCTTTACTTGTGTCTACTGTATTTTTATCACTTTGATATTCAATTATTTTAATTATTGGTTTTTCCTTTGACATAGTTGTTCCTACAGTATAAAAGCCTGAAGGTCTACCATTTCCTTTGTTATATAATCCTAGCCATTTCCCATTGGTGTCGTGTGTAGCAAAGCTACAAGATGCATATACCATTGCCATTATAAATAAGGCAACTAATAGTGTACTGACTTTTTTAATTATCTTCATAACAAAATCTTTCCTTTCTCACATGTATATTATACTATTTTTTTTGTGAAAAATCAAGCTTTTTTACTTTAAATTTACTTTTACAATTAACCACTTTTTTAATATCCAACTTTTACAACTAAAATATCATCAATTATTTTAATAGAATCTTCTCTTGGAAAAATACCCATATTAAAGAATTCATCACTATTTGCAATATTGTCATAGGTATCATTTATGCAAATATTTCTTCCTAAAGCTAAATTATCTTGTAAAAAGACTTGCCATGTCCATATATTTACACTGCTTACATCAAAATTAGTTAACTTTAGAAGCCTTGGATTATGAATACTGAAATCCATTTTACCCATAATGCAAATTGGCATTTCATCTGTATATTCTTCAGTATTTTCAATCCTCTCTATGATTCTGTTCCCTTTTGCTGACATTTGTTTATTATAAAGCGAAGTTGCAACATACGTTGCATTATCTGTCAAAACAAAGCTCCATAATGAAATGACTACAACTAGAACTGATATCACATTTAATTTGTCGAACTTTACTAATTCAATTTGTTTTAGTAGTAAAATAATTGGTAAATACAAGGCTGTTGCCATAAGTAAATCTATTCGTCTTTCTTGAATAATTATTTCTATAAAACATGTGCAAATAGGCATAATTAGTAATATAACCGCCATTAATACTATTTTTAAAGGTGATTTATAAATTTTATTATTTATAGTTAAAATAATAGAATTAATCATTATTAGTAGTATTATGAGCATATTAACAATGTGTCTAAATGTAAACGTTGTACTTGCAATGATGCTATTTGTAAAATTAAAATTATAAAAAGTAATATATGCATTTTTTATTGAAGGCAATAAATTTCTTAGAGTTTCTATGCTTAATACTTTGTTTCCGCCATTATATTCTGTAATATTTAAGTTAAGAATTTTAACAATGATTGCAAACAAAATATAATACCAAACTATTGATGCAATAATAATTACAACATCTATTGCTATGTCTTTGATTATATCTTTAAACTTCAATTCCTTTTCGGTGCATGTATTTATGAAAAATACTATTGCAAGTAGTGTTAAAATTACACATAAATACGCTTGGTAGAAACCCAAAGAAAAAATTATACATATTATTGATAATGCTACGTTTTTTGTATTTGTTTTTTTGGTTAAAAAATAAACTGAAAGTACAGAAAAAAGCAATGCCAAAGTGTAGCTATCTCCTGTGTATGCATACATTAGATTAAGAGAAAATGTTGGATTTACTACGAGTAATATTCCTATTAAAATTTTTATATAATTTTTCTTTATTTTAAGTATGTCAGTTAAAATTAAGGTTGTAAGAGAAACTAAAGCAATCGCAATAAATGACGTTAAACATGATGATACAACAGTTCCCCTTAACAAATCCATTAAAGGTATGAAAAATCTTCCAAGAGACACTTCCCACCCTTTAGCTAAAAAAGAGCCATAATGCCAGTACGCATCATACGCTAGAAGCTGATTAGAATATAGACCAAAATGTACAATTAGTCCAATTATAAATGTTGTGAAAAATACTATTTTTCTATCTTTATTAAAAAATTTTTTCATTTTTTCTAATATCTTATCCATATTTAATCTCTGTCCTTTCTAAGGCACAAATCTAGTTAGAAAAGAATTAAATCCATTCTTGATTCATTAACTAAGCAGAAAGTCTATTATATTTATTACTTCTATTCCTTCAATTTGCTTATTTTTTACTTTATCCATAGTTAAAATAACCTTTTTATAATTATCTTTTATAGCAAGCAGTGAATTTTTTTCTCGTTCTTCAACCTTTTCATCTAA
>CANRBO010000077.1 GCA_947628885.1 uncultured Clostridia bacterium
ATTTCAGGAAGAGGAACTGTTGTAACAGGTAGAGTAGAAAGAGGAACATTAAAAGTTGGAGACGAAGTTGAAATAGTTGGTTTAGCAAAAGAAAGCTCTAAGACAGTTGTTACAGGTGTTGAAATGTTTAGAAAAACACTTGATTCTGCAGAAGCAGGAGACAACATCGGTGTTCTATTAAGAGGAACACAAAGAAATGAAGTTGAAAGAGGTCAAAACCAGGAACAATTCATCCTCATACAAAATTCACAGCACAAGTATACGTACTAACAAAAGAAGAAGGTGGACGTCATACACCTTTCTTCAATGGATACAGACCACAATTCTATTTCAGAACAACAGACGTTACAGGACTTATTGATTTACCTGCAGGAACAGAAATGGTAATGCCAGGTGATAACATCGACATGACAATCGAATTAATTACTCCAATCGCTATTGAGAAAGGATTAAGATTCGCTATTCGTGAAGGTGGTAGAACAGTAGGTAGCGGTGTTGTTGCTGATATATTAGAATAATATTTCATTAATAACAATGAATTAACTATAAAAAGCAAGGGTTACAGAGATTTGTAACACCTTGCTATTTTTTGCTTTAACAACTTTTTAACAACTTAGTTTAGAATAGTTGTAATATCAGGTAAAATTAAATGCTACTTTGTAAAAATAAAAGCAATTTATGTATTATAAATGTATAAATAGTAAAATTATATTGACTTTTGTGGCTTTTCAGTATATACTCTTAAATATAAAAGGACATTTTAGGAGATTTATAAAATAGATTCAAAGTCTGGAAAATGTGTATAAGGTTTATAGGTAAAACCTTAATTAAAAACCTAAATATATTATACAAGGAATATAATTTTTATGAAAAAAATATTTGTAACGACTTCTATTTTAATAGTTATGTTATTACTTGCAGGAACCGTATTTGGAATTACTGGTACAGTAAACACAGAAGGACTTAATTTAAGAAGTAGTGCAAGTACAAGCTCTGATGTTATCACACAACTTGATGAAGGTACCAAAGTTGAAATATTGGACGAATTAGATGAGTGGTATAAGGTATCTGTTGGAGGTAATACTGGTTATGTTAGCAAACAATATATAAAAGCGGATAATAATGCAGGAACAACAGTCAGTGGAAGCACAGGAAGCGGAGATACAAATACAGTAAATGCCAACACTGTAAATCCTAGCACAGCGAATACAGTAACTAATTCAGTGGATACTAGTGGAAACGAGTTTTCAGGAAATACTGATAATGGCGTTAGTTCAGGAGGTAATCAGACAGAAGAAACTAACACTAATCACTCTAATATGGGAAAAGGTACAATTTCACAAGATGTAACTGTGTATGTTTTGCCACTTCTAAATTCAACACAAATTTCTACTTTATCTACAAATACCGAGGTAGATATAATCTCAGAAGTAGGGAATTGGAAATATGTTATGACTGATACCGTTGCAGGTTGGATATTAGCAAGTAAGGTTGAGTCAAATAACAGTGCAGAGCCAAATGATACAAAGGGAACAAACCAAAATAATGAAAATGGAAATAATGTAAATACAAATAATGATACAAACGGAACAAACTTAAACAATGAAAATGCAAATGGAACAAATTCAAACAACGAGAATAACAATCAGACAAACTCAAATAACGAAAATAATCAAACAAATACAAATAATAATCAAACATCAAATTATCCAACCAAAATGTCTGTAAATGTTGATGCAGTTAATGTTAGAGAACAAGCATCAACAGATTCTGAAATAGTTACAAGTGTTGAGCAAAACACTTCTGTAAATGTGACAGGCGAATCAGGTGACTGGTACAAAGTTGAAGTTAATGGAACAAAGGGATATATAAAAAAAGAATTTCTGTCATGATTAAAAAGCAAATTTGAAACAGAATATATAAATGAAATAATAGAGTTATTTGTATAAAAAATTGACATGAATTAAATAAATTATATAAAATAAATTGACATGAATTGAATAAACTGATATAAAATAAATTCATTAAAAAGGGGCACGGAAAGGATTTATGAAAACACGATATTTGTGTGCCCTAACAATAGTAATTGTAATAATTATAATAGGGCTACACCGTAATGGGGTAGCCTTTTTCGAATATACAGGACCACAGGACGGAAAATTTGTAATTGAAATTAAGTCCGAACCCGAAGAAAAAAATTATTACAATCTATACCAAGGCGTTATTAATAATAAAAAGTTTTTAATCTATATAAAAAAAGGCGATGAAAAGCTATCTTATGGCGATAAAATAGAAGCCAATGCACAATTTAACAAAGCATCTTCAGCACGAAATAAGGGCTGTTTTAATTATGAACTTTATCTAAAAACTAAAAAAATATATGGTATCTTTAAAGTAGAAAATATTGATAAAGTACATAAGGCTGAAAATACACCTTTAATAATAAAAATTAGAAATTATATAAAGCAAAATTTTAAAGATAATTTAAAACAGGAAAATGCTAACCTTGCCATAGGGCTACTTTTAGGTGATAGGACTAATATTTCAGATGATGTGCAAAATGATTTTAAAGATGCTAATCTTACTCATTTGCTGGCTATTTCAGGAGCACATTTCTCATATATAATTTTAATTGTTGTATGGATATGCAAAAAAGCAAAAAATAAACGATTTGAGCAGATGATACTACTTACTGCAATAGTATTTTTTATGAATTTAACAGGCAACACTCCGTCCGTTGTTAGAGCAGGTATTATGAGTATCATGCTTATTTTAGCAAGCTTATTAAAGAGAAAAAATGACATATATACAAGTTTATGTTTTTCGCTAATTTTGCAAATCGCAAATAATCCGCTTGTTATATATGATTTGGGACTCATATTATCATATTCAGGAGTAATTGGCATAACTCTATTTTATAAATTTATTTATGAAAAGATAAAATTAAAAATAGTAAGCGTTACTTTGGCTGCAAATGTATTGATAGTGCCAATTATGATATATAATTTTAACACAATCTCCTTGACATTTATAATTTCAAATGTACTAGCATCAGGCTTGCTGGGAATAATTATAATGTTAGAGATTATCTCGACAATAATTAAAATAAAACCAGCATTTATATTGTTAGATATATGTTTATCATTATTGAGAAAAATAGCTGACTTTTGCTCAAATATGCCGTTTTCTAAAATATATGTTCCGAACAACACTATAATTGCTGTAATAATAATTTACATAGTAATATTTTTGATTATAAAAAAGAGAAGGAAAATATTAGCAACAATGACAATTATAGTAATAATTTTTAATTTTACAACTATAATTTATACGCAAAATAATGAAGAACTAAAGATTAATTTTATTGATGTGGGGCAGGGGGATTGCACACTTTTAAGAAATAAAGGAACAACACTAATGATAGATACTGGCGGAAATGCCAATTCAGATTATGACGGTGGAGAGAAGATATTACATAGATATTTATTGTATAACAACATAACCAAATTAGATTACATGATGTTGTCGCATTTTGATGCCGACCATTGTCAAAATGGAATATTTTTACTTAAAAATATGAAAATCAAAAATTTAATAATCGCAAAACAGCCTGAAACCAGCCAATTGTATGAAGAGATAACTGGTATTGCTAAAGCAAAAAATATTAATATAATTTATGTTCAAAAAGGAGATGCTTTGAACATAAAAAATCTCAAATTACAAATTATGCATCCAAGTGATAACTTTATCACAGAAAATCCACTTAATAATAATGCAATCGTATGCAAAATAACATATTATAATTTTAAGTTACTTTTTACAGGAGATATTGAAAAGCCTGCAGAAGAAGCATTAATAAATGAAGATTTAAAGGCTGATTTGCTCAAAGTAGGACATCATGGTTCTAAAACTTCCACAACACAAAGTTTTTTAGATAAAGTAAATCCCAAGATTGCACTAATTGGTGTTGGGGAAAATAATAAATTTGGTCATCCAAATAAAGATGTAATCGAAAGATTACAAAGCAAAAACATAAAAATTTTTCGTACTGACCAAAATGGAGAGATTAATCTTACGGTGAACAATAGTGGAAAATTGAGTTTTAATGTTGAATTTAAAAAATCACTATGGTAAAATAAAAATGTTAGCAGACTAATTAAAAAAATGTTTGCGTTTAGAAAGGAATAATATAATGAAAAAAGTTGTAATAGGCGTAATAGTAGCAATAATATTGATAATAGTAATAGGAATACTTGGAGTAGTGATGTTTTATAATTCATCATTAAAGCCAATCGCTGAAAGCGATAGCAATGAGATAGTAGTAGAAATAAAGGAAGGCTCTACTGCATCTGATATAGCTAAAGTTCTTGAAGAAAATAATTTAATAAAAAGCGCATTAGTATTTAAAATATACACAAAATTAAACAATGTTTCAGGCATGCAAGCAGGAACCTATAAGTTAAATCAAAATATGAGTGTAGAGAAAATAATAGAAAACTTGCAAAAAGGAACAGATTACTTTCCTGATGAATTTAACATAACATTTGTTGAAGGCAAAAACATGAGATGGATAGCCTCTACAATAGCTGAAAAAACTAACAACACAGAAGATGATGTTTTCAATAAATTAAGTGATAAAGAGTATATAAAAACATTAATAAATAAATATTGGTTTTTAACAGATGATATATTAGATGAAAATATTTATTATCCATTGGAAGGATACTTATTCCCTGATACATATACGTTTGAGAATCAAGATGTAACAGTTGAAACAATATTTACCGCCATGTTAGATCAAATGGAGAAAAAACTTGCAGATTACAAAGAAGAAATACAAAATCAAGGATTTTCAGTACATAAAGTATTGACAGTTGCATCTATAGTTGAACTTGAAGCTGCTAGAGTAGAAGACAGAAGTGGCGTAGCTAGCGTGTTATACAATAGATTAAAGAAAAATATGTCGCTCGGAAGTGATGTAACTACATATTATGCAATTAAAGTGGACATGTCAGAAAGGGATTTATATCAAAGCGAACTAAACAGATATAATCCATATAATACTAGAGGTCCTAAAATGGAAGGAAAGCTACCAATTGGTCCAATTTCAATGGTTGGTATAGAGTCAATCGAAGCAGCATTAAAGCCTAAAGATACCGATTATTTGTATTTTGTAGCAGATAAGGACGGAAAAATTTATTTTGCAGAAACATCTAGTGAACATGATAAAAACATAGAAAAATTGCAAAATAGCGGTATGTGGTACACATATAATTAATTATGGCAGTATAAATTTAGCATTTTTAGTATAAATAGAAAATTTTGGGAAATAATCCTACTAAGAGATGAAAGTTGAAAAATAATTACAATTTTCCAACTAGATTGTGCCTCAGG
>CANRBO010000078.1 GCA_947628885.1 uncultured Clostridia bacterium
AGATTGCAAACTACCATTTTACAACAATTGAACCTAATTTAGGAGTGGTTACTTCAAAATATGGAGATAGTTTTGTTATAGCAGATATCCCGGGAATAATAGAAGGTGCAAGTGAAGGAACAGGGCTAGGTATAGAGTTTTTACGCCACATAGAAAGAACGAGATTATTGCTTCATTTTATTGATGTATCAGGGACAGAAGGAAGAAATCCAGTAGAAGATTATAATATAATAAATAATGAATTAAAAAAATATAGTGAAAAGCTAGCCAAAAGGAAGCAAATAATTGTTGCAAACAAGGCAGACATGATTACAGATGAGAATTTGTATAATGAACTAGAAAAATTAGCTAAAAAGAATAATCAAAAAATATTTAAAATATCAGGTTTGACAGGCGAAGGAGTCGAAGAACTGATGAAATATGTATCAGAAACTTTGAAAACTTTGCCAAAAGAAAATTTAATTGATATTGATAAAACTTCAAATGAGAAAATATACACACTAGATGAAGAAAAAGAGAAATTTACAGTAACAAAACAAAATGGCACATTTATAGTAAAGGGCGAAGCGGTAGATAGGATTATTAGAAAAGTAAATATAACTGATTATGAATCATTATTTTATCTTCATAAAAAGCTTAACGAAATCGGACTCACAGATGAGTTGAAAAAACAAGGAATTCATGAAGGCGATTTAGTAAAAATAGGCGATTACGAAATGCAATGGGAAGATTAGAAAACGGCAATGAAAAATCAAAGCGACAAAAACTTAAAAAATTTTGTCGTTTTTTGTTGCATTTTTAGTACAGTTGTATTAAAATATTAAATAGTTAAAAATAGGGAAAGGAGACCGAGCAAAATGAAGTTAATTCCACGTAAACATAAAAAAAGCCATGTAAAAGAAAAACTTAAAAGAGCAACTTATGAGCTTTTGGCGGAAAAAGGCTATGCATCAGTTTCAACTAGAGACATTGTAAAAAGAGCAGATACCGCATTAGGTCAACTAACCTATTATTACAAAACAAAAGATTCGCTAATAAATGAAGTATTGGATGAAATAATTGAAGAGTTAATTGCAAAATTAGAAGACAATGTAAACAATGCAACAGATAAAAAACAGGCGATTAAAGACAGTTTCCTTAAATTCTTAGAATACAATGATAATACTCAGAGAATTGTAATTGACTTTATATCACAGTCATTTTATAATAATAATTTAAGTATAAAATCAAGTGATATGATTGACAGAATATCAAATATTATTGAGAAAGTTATTATGGATGAAGACAGCAAGAGCAAGGAAGAAGCGGAGATAGAAACTCAAAATTATGTTAATTATATTTTAGGTGTACTTATTAGACATAACATAAAATTTAAACAAAGTGAAACCGTTTCAGCCAAACTAAATAGTACAATGACGCCTGATCCTGTATATAATTAATACAAATTAGTAATGAAAGATAATGATATGGATGATAAGAAAATTATTTATTACCAAGATGAGCTTAATGATGACTTTGCACAAAGCAAAATAGAACCTGTAAAAATAGACGGTAACTATAAGTATATACGTAAAAATCCAATTTGGAATATAACTGCATTTTTACTATATAGAGTAATAGCTACAACTAGTGCATTTGTTTACACAAAGTTAAAATTCAACATGAAAATAGTAAACAAAAAGGTGCTAAAAAAATGCAAAAATCAAGGTTATTTTGTATATCTAAATCATACACAAGAAATACTAGACACATTAATACCTACACTTGCAACTTTTCCTAAAAGAGTATACATAATTGCACATCCAAACAATGTATCAATAAAAGGATTGAAAACTGCAAATAAAATGCTAGGAGCATTGCCAATACCAGGGGATTTGGAAAGTAGCAAAAATTTTCTTAATGCGATACAAACATACATAAAAAAGAAAAAAGTAATAGCAATATACCCTGAAGCTCATGTATGGCCATATTACACTAAAATTAGAAACTTTAAAGAAGTATCATTTAGATATCCTGTAAAGCTTGATACTCCAGTATTTTCAGTAACATGCACATACTCTGAAAAGAAAAATAAAAAGCCCAAAATTACAATTTATGTAGACGAACCTTTTTATCCAAATAAAAATAAAAGTCAAAAAGATGCAGAAAAAATTCTAAGAGACGAAGTTTATAATAAAATGGTAGAAAGAAGCAAAAATAGCACATTTGAATATATAAAATATGTAAAAAAGGATTAAGCTTTGAATAAAAGCGAAGAAGGGGAAAAATTAAAGATGATAAATCTTATGTTTTGCTTAAATGGCAAATTTATGGACGGAATAATAATTAGTCTTTTATCTATTACAAAGCATACAGATGAACAACTTAATGTATATGTACTTACAGTTGATTTGAGAGATTTAGACGAATCTTATACGCCTTTTACACCAAAACAAGCAGAAATAGCAGACAAAATTGTAAAAGCAAAAAATCCTAAAAGCCAAGTAATTCTAATTGATATAACAGATATGTTTAGAAAAGAAATGATGAAATCAGCAAACATGAAAACACATTATACACCATATATTTTAATAAGGCTTTTCAGTGATAAAATAAAAGAATTACCAAGTAAAATATTATATTTAGATTGCGACATAGTTTGTTATAAAGACATCAAAGAAATCTATGAAACAGACATATCAGGTTATGAAGTTGGAGTCGCAAGAGACGCTATTGGAAGGTATTTCATCAATAGAAAATACATGAATTCAGGCGTTGTACTAATGAACTTAGATGAAATCAGAAAAAATAATAGTTTTGAAAAAGCAAGAGAAATGGTTCTAAAAAGACCAATGGCAATGCCTGATCAAACAGCTATATATAAATGTTGCAAAAAGAAAATATATTTTCCAGATAAATACAATGAGCAAAAGAAAAGAAAAGAAGACACAATAATAAGACATTTCAGCATGACAATAAAATGGTTACCGTTCTTTAGATTAGTAAACATAAAACCATGGCATATTGACAGGGTGCACAACGAATACAAAATATTTGATTATGAAGATATTATAGAAGAATATAAAAAAATAAAAGAAGAAAATAAAGTTTAGGTCAAAATAAATGGAGGGGATTATGAAAAAAATAAAATCAGAAATACCAATATTCTTTTCAACAGATGATAATTATATACCATGTTTATCAGTAGCAATACACTCATTAGAAGCAAATTCAAGTGATGAAAATAATTATCGTATTATAATTTTACATACTGGTATGAGTATATTGGGCAAAGCAGAAGTCAAGAGGATGGAAACAGATAATGTAAGGATTAGTTTTCAAAATATTAGTCATATTACATCAAAAATGAGCAAAGAGTTAGCACTAAGATTAAGAGATTATTATTCAGAAACAATATATTATAGGATGTTTATACCTTCTATGTTTCCTGAATATGAAAAAGCTATATACTTAGACGCAGACATAGTTTTGCAAGATGATGTAGCCAATCTTTACAATTTGGATTTGGGAGATAATTTAATAGCAGGAGTAACAGACCAAGTAATAAATGCAGTACCTGAATTTAGAACTTATTCAAAAGTTGGACTAGGAATAGAGCCTAAAAAATACTTTAATTCAGGCGTGCTTGTGATGAATTTAAGAGAAATGAGAAAAGCAAAAATCGAAGAAAAATTTTTGTATAGATTATTAAATTATAACTTAGACACAGCAGCCCCTGACCAAGATTATTTAAACACTTTATGTAAAGGCAGAGTTTACTATTTACCTGAAACATGGAATAAAATGCCTGACTATGGAGAAAAATGCGACATTAATGATATTCATTTAATTCATTATAATATGTTTAGAAAACCTTGGCATTATTCAGATGTACCTTATCAAGAAAGTTTTTGGAAATATGCTAAAGAAACAAAATACTATGAAAAATTAAAGAAAGTTTTAGAAGAATATCCTGAAGAAGCAAAAAAACAAGATCTTTTAGGTGGAGATAAATTAATCGAATATACAAAACAAATTGTAAAAGCTGAATTCAAATTTGCAGACATAGATGATGATTTGTACGAAGATGATTTAGATATTATGGAAACCTACAAAGAAACAGACGAAACTATTTAAAACAAAGTCTTGTCTAATTGATAATAAAACTGTAGCAATCTTCTTTCTAAAGTAGTCTAAGCTACAATGAATAGTAAGAGTTCGCAGTGTTAACATAACAATTATATTATTAGATAATTGTTATATAAAGGTTTATAGGTGGCCTTTAAAAACCTAAATCTATTATACAAGGAATTGTATTAACCATGGAAAAGGCAAAAGACAGATTAGAAGTAATAGAAAATATAAAAAGTAATCTTGCCGAAAATAATTTAAACTCAAAGGTTGAAATTGGAGATCCAAATGTAACAAGTGAAGAATTAAAAGAAAAAGTTTTAAAATTTGATATTTTAAAAAGATCTCCAATCAACAAAATAAAAAATATTATGGCTAGAAATATTATAAACAATTATGTAAATATTTTTAATAAAGATACAGAAATAATTGGATTAGAAAACCTTGAAAATATCAGCACAGGAGCAATTATTACATCTAATCATTTTAGTCCACAAGATAGCACACCAATAATTTATTCTATGAAAAAGATAGGAAAATATAGGAAATTCAATATAATAATAACAGAGAGCAATTTAGCTATGGACGGGCAATTTGGCTTTTTGATGAATTATTTTAATAACATACCACTAAGCAAAAATAAAGAGTACACAGAAAAAAAGTTTATGCCAGCAATCGAAAAATTTTTAGAAGAAAAGCATTTTATCTTGGTATATCCTGAGCAAGAAATGTGGTTTAATTATAGAAAAGTAAGAAATTTAAAACCAGGAGCATATCATTTAGCAGCTAAGTTTAATGTGCCAATAGTGCCATGCTTTGTAGAAATGAGAGAAAGAAAAGGAGAATACGAACCAAACGGTTTTAATAAATTAAAATACACATTACACATTATGAAACCAATATATCCTGATGAAAGCATATCTTTGAAAGAAAATAAAGATATGTTAAGAGAAAAAGATTTTGAAATAAAAAAACAAGCTTTTGAACAAGCTTATGGAAGAGAAATGAATTATGACTTTTCAGAAGAAGATATTGCAGGATTAAAAGAAGATACTAAAGAATTTGTTTCATTCGCCCTTCGCTAACGCTTCGGTTGGAAGCTAGC
>CANRBO010000079.1 GCA_947628885.1 uncultured Clostridia bacterium
TTTCTGGTCTAATTTCTAATGGTACTTGGTAAGTTGCACCACCAACTCTTCTTGCTTTAACTTCAAGAACTGGCATAACATTGTTTAAAGCTTCTTCAAAAACTTCTAAAGGTTCTCTTCCAGTTTTTTCTTTGACTATATCAAATGCTTTGTACACAATGCTTTGTGCAACTGTTTTTTTACCGTCTAGCATTACGTTGTTTATTAATTTAGTAACAACTTTGCTATTATAAATTGGATCCGGTAAAACATCTCTTTTTGCTATATATCCTTTTCTTGGCACTATTCTTCCCTCCTTTATTATTATACGAATTTTTAATTTTATCATAATTATAAATTATAATTTTTCAAAATTCGCTTGTTTGATGTAAATCCTACATCTCGGTACTCTGAAAAGCTTAATATTTTACTGCATATTTTTAACTTTTTATGATTTAAATATGCCATTTTAGCTAATAATATAAGCTTTCCCGCATAATGCAATCTATATAAAATTTAAGTACTAACTTAATCATTATCAATTACATTATACTATTCTTCTATTTTTATGAAAAGCTACGTCTTACGGCGTTAACCTGCGATGAAAATCTTTTCGATATACAATTGGTTGGCCTTGTAATACTTGCTTTTGATAAAAATAACTTTCATACAAATGCTTTTTCATCAAAATGTGCTTATTTTTTAGGTTTTTTAGCTCCATACTTTGACCTTGCTTGCATTCTGTCTTTAACTCCGGCAGTATCAAGAGTTCCCCTAATAATGTGGTATCTAACACCTGGAAGATCTTTTACTCTTCCGCCTCTTATAAGAACAACGCTGTGCTCTTGTAAGTTGTGTCCTTCACCAGGAATATAAGATGTTACTTCATAACCATTTGAAAGTCTTACCCTAGCAACTTTTCTTAATGCTGAGTTTGGCTTTTTAGGTGTAACTGTTTTAACAACTGTACAAACTCCCCTTTTTTGTGGTGACCTTCTGTCTGTTTGTCTATTTTTCATAGTGTTAAATCCATGTTGAAGGGCTGGAGATTTTGACTTTGTTGTTGGAGTCTTTCTTCCTTTTCTTACTAATTGATTAATTGTTGGCACTTAAATTTCACCTCCTATTTTAAATTTTTATTATTTTTACAAATATTAACAAGGTAATTTTTGAAAAAAATAATAACTGTTATCTATAATGTATAATATTACATTATAAAATAACAGTATTATTTTATCATCTATTGGCTCAAAAGTCAATTGTTTTTTGCTTTTTTATTAATAAATTTTTGGTATAAATTTATCGTTTAAATTAATGTGTCTTTTGATTGCTTTACAAAATTGTTTTTCACTTGATGAAATTTTGGTTTGCTCATATTCTCTTAATTGGATACTATATGTCACGTTCATACTCTAAAGTTTTTATTGGTTTTTCTTCTTCTTTTGAAACGCCTGCTTGAACTGGAGGTACGTTTTGTTGTTTTACTTTATTAATTTGATGCATCTTATCATATCCTTCTTGTATTTTTGCTTTCACTTGATTATTATACTCTGGATCAACTTCTCTGTGTAGTGCTTCTATAAATGGATCAATTTCAGGTTGTTCAAATTTTTCTAAAGATGTTTTTATTGGATTTGGAACCTCTTGTTCTGTTTGTGCTTGTGTTGGTTTTTGTTCTGGTTTTTTTGGTGTCTCTTCTGTGCTTTCTCCTTTTGATGGCATTTCATCTGATTTTGATTCATCTTTGCCTTTAATTTTCGACCCTATATTTTTAACAAAGTTTACAAATTTGCTCCATATATTTCTTGGTGAAAATTTTTTATATTTCGACAATGCTTTACCAGCAGATTCAGCACTTGTGCTGTGTGGGTCTTCTCCGTCTTCATGAGAACCAGCTCCTTCACTATGTGAATCTCCTTTGTCTTCATGAGAACCAACTTCTCCACTGTTTGAATCTCCTTTGCCCTCATGAGAACCAGCTCCTTCACTATGTGGATTATCGTCTTCTATGCTTGAGCCTATAATAGCCTTTTTCATTTTTTCTATTTCTTCATCTGTTGTTTTTTTACCTTCTATGTCAGGATTAGACTCTGTACGCTCACCGTTTGATTTTCCTTCTGCTACTTTACCCTCAGGTTTATTTATTATACTTTGTCTATGTTTTATTACTCCTTGGTGTATTGCGTCCCAGTCATGATCAGTAAATAACATTCTCCATGCATAGTTAGCATATGAAGCTCTTGCGTCTAAATCAGCTATTTTCCTATCAATTTCTCTTATTGTTTTTATGTGTTTATCTATAACTTTTTTAAGATTATCTCTATCAATTAATAATTGGTTGTGTGTATTATTATCCATTCCCATTGTTTTTTCTTCAGTTAATCGAGCCATTATACTTTTATATTCTTTTCTGCACATTTTAAGCGCTGTTTTAGTAGAATCTTTTTCTTTTTGTAATTTCACTATTCTACTTCTATAACCATTTTTTTCATCTCTTATTTTTTCTCTAATTTTACTTATTTGATCTTTGTATTTTGAATAGCCTCGTAAATTTTCCAACATTTCATTTGCTTCTTTTATCTCTTTTTGAAGTTGCGCTTTTTGTTCAGGTTTTTCAGTTCTCTCTGCAAGTTGAGATTTGCCATTAATTTCCTTTTGAAAATTTTCAATATAAGTCTGCATCTCTTGTTCTGACATTGATGAACATCTTGCATCAATTATCTTATAGTTTTTTTCTAATTGATTTGTTACTTCACTCATAAAATTTACCTCATTTCTTTTTTTATTTTTATTATATTTTGCGTAATTAAATCTTCCATTTATATTTTACCACATTTTTATAAATTTTGCAAGTTTTTGACATTAACATAAAAAAGCCATGCATCTAGCTTTCACTAAAACACATAGCTTTACTACTTCTAATACTTAATTTATTCCTATGTTATTTTGATTTGCAAAGCAGATGAATAAGCCTAAACATTTACTCATTAAAGTATGACTTTTGATAGCTACAAAGCTTTCAACTGTTTTAAGCATCTTCATCTTTTGTGTTTTTCCTTAGTTTCCTTTGTATGATTGCATTATATACCTATATACATTAATATTGCAATTACATTTTCATTACTTTTTGATTACAATTGTATTTCAAACTAACACTTTATGACTTATAGTCTCAAATATTTGTATCAAGGTACCTTAATGCTCTATCTGACAATTTTGTGTATTTTAATTTTTTATCTTTTACTTTTTTCTTTTCTTTGTTATTTTCACTTACATTTATATTTTCAACTTTCTCTGTACTTTCGTTATCGTCTTTGTTTGCTCTTTCATTTGTATTGTTATTTGTACTTCCATTAATTATTTCATTTTCTTCTTTATCTAGTTCTTCATCTTCTTCTAATTCTGGCAATATACCATAGTTAGAATTCATTGGCTGAAAGTTATCATTTGGAGTTGAAATGTACTTTGCTAATGCTCCTATCATAGTTCTTTCATCAAAGATTACTGCTTTTTTATTATTTTGTTCTTCTGCTTTTGATTTTTTGCATTTTCTTGAATTGGCTTTATTTTGTTCGCATTTATTCGTTTCATCAACTTGCTTTTCACGCATTAACTTATTTGCTGCATTTATTCCTGCCACAAGTCCTGAACTAATTGATTCCACATATCCTTCTACTCCAGTTATCTGTCCTGCGAAAAACACATTTTTATTTGTTTTCATATTATAAGTGGCATCTAATAAAATACTTGAATTGATGTATGTATTTCTGTGCATTACGCCATATTTTACAAATTCCGCATTTTCTAATGCTGGTATCATTTGGAATACTCTTTTTTGCTCGCCATATTTTAGATTAGTTTGAAATCCTACCATATTATACAAAGTTGCCTTACTGTTATCTTGTCTTAATTGTACTACTGCATATGGTCTTTTTCCTGTGCGTGGATCTGTGAATCCTACTGGCTTAAGTGGTCCAAATCTTAGTGTTTCTAATCCCCTTTTTGCCATTATTTCTATTGGCATACATCCTTCAAATATTTCTCTTTTTTCGAATTCGTGTAATGTTACAATTTCCGCTTCCACCAATTCTTTTACAAAACCTTCATACTCTTGTTTATTCATTGGCAGATTTATATAACTTCCTTTTGATATTTTCTCTATTCGTTTTTCCCAGTCTTCTATGCTTTCGTCTTTGCTTCTTTCCTGCTCGTATCTATCTCCATAAAATGCAATTTCAAAATTTATTGAACTTTTTTCTATTATTGGTGCTGCTGCATCATAAAAGCTAAGTGAATTTTCTCCTATTAAATGTTTTATTCCTACTGAGAGTGCATCTGATGTAAGTGGTCCTGTTGCTATGATTACAATCCCATGCTCTACTAAATCTTCTATGTAAATTTCATGCTCTTCTTGTTCACTAGGAATTTTACCATCAATTTCTTTTGCTGAAATCTTATTTTTTTCTTTTTGATTTTCAGCATATTTACTTTTAACTTCCGCTCTAATTACTTCAATTAGCGGATTGCTTTTTATTTTTTCTGTTACTTTTTTTGAAAATTCTTCTCTATCTACTGCCAATGCCTGTCCTGCTGGCACTTCAGTTTCTTCAGCTGTTTGAATTAGCATTGAATCTAATTTCTTCAATTCTTCTTTTAGAAGTCCGCAAGCATTGGTGTGTAACTTTGATTTAAATGAATTGCTACATACTATCTCAGCCAAATCTTGATTTGAGTGGGCTGGAGAATATGTATGCGGTTTCATTTCATATAGTTTGACCTTTACTCCTCTTTTGGCGATTTGATATGCAGCTTCACATCCGAGCCAGTCCACCGCCTATCACAGTTATATACTCTTTTTCATCCATTTTTATTTATCGCACTAAAAGTATACGATTTTCTCCTTATACAAAATATTTAGGTTTTTAATGGCTACCAATAAACCCCATTACAACTTTTATTCAAATAAATTCATGATTTCATCTTTCGATAGTGAGTTGATAAATGTTTCTCTAGTTTGACTTAACATGTCTTCTGCCAATTTTGCTTTTCTTTCTTGCATATTGTATATTTTTTCTTCAATTGTATTTTTTGTAATTAACTTATAAACTTGTACATTTCTTTTCTGTCCTATTCTATATGTTCTATCTGTTGCTTGATTTTCGGCTGATAAATTCCACCATGGATCATAATGAATTACTACGTCTG
>CANRBO010000080.1 GCA_947628885.1 uncultured Clostridia bacterium
ATTTTATTCAAAATCAAAAAATATAATAGTTGTAGCAACCGCGCAGCGCCCAACTGAAGCGTTAGCGCAGGGCGAATGAAGCAAATTACATACAAGCGCCGAATGGCATTATATATTGCATAAAGTATATTAATTGCACAGCCATGAAGGCATAATGGAATTTGCGACAGCAAGGTGCAAAAACTATTATATTTTTTAGATTTTGAATATATAGTAACAGAAAATTATATTTATCAAAAATGTCTATTCTTTAACTGTTCTTCTTGCTTCTCTTTCACGTGTTTTTGTATCCAATATTTTCTTTCTTAATCTAATATTTAAAGGTGTAACTTCAACAAGTTCGTCATCTTCTATGAACTCAATAGCTTGCTCTAATGACATATTTAAAGGTGGAACTAGACGAAGTGCATCATCTGAACCTGATGCTCTAGTGTTAGTTAAATGTTTCTCTTTGCATACGTTTACCGATAAATCTTCATATCTTGGATTTATTCCAACTATCATACCTTCATAAACTTCTACACCCGGTCCGATTAAAAGTTCTCCCCTTAATTGTGCATTATATAAACCATAAGTTATTGATGTTCCTGCTTCAAAAGCAACTATAACACCTTTTGTTCTTGATTGGATTTCTCCCTTATATGGCTCGTAATCTTTAAATACACTTGCCATTGTTCCTTCGCCTTTTGTATCTGTTAAGAATTCTGTTCTGTAACCGATTAATCCTCTTGAAGGTATTTCAAATTCTATCTTAGTATGACCGCTTTCAGCAGGTTCCATATTTACCATTTCAGCTTTTCTTTTTCCTAATTTTTCAATAACAGTTCCAACTGAATCGTCAGGAATATTTACGCTTAAAACTTCGATAGGTTCGCATTTTACACCTTCAATTTCTTTGAAAATAACCTTTGGACGAGATACTAAAAGCTCAAATCCTTCTCTTCGCATAGTTTCAATAAGAACTGATAAATGTAATTCTCCACGACCACATACTTCAAAACTATCTGCCTTGTCTGTATCGCTAACTCTTAATGAAACATTTCTTTCAAGCTCTTTTTGCAATCTATCTCTGATATGTCTAGAAGTAACAAATTTACCTTCTTTTCCAGCCAAAGGTCCGTCGTTTACACTAAAAGTCATTGAAACTGTTGGTTCATCAATATTAACGAAATCGATTTTTTCCGGATGATCTACATCACAAATTGTCTCTCCAATATTTATATCAGGGATTCCTGAAATAACTACTATGTCTCCGGCTTTAACTTCTTCAGCTTCAACTCTTTTTAATCCCTCATAAGTGAATAATTTCGCAATTTTGCCTTGGGCAACATTTTCATTTTCCTTGCAAATGCTAACAGTTTGACCAGCTTTTATTGTACCACGTTCTACTCTACCTGAAGCCAATCTTCCAAGATAATCATCATAACCAATATTAGAAACTAGAAGTTGTAAAGTGCCGTCAATATCACATTTTGGTGGATCAATTTTTTCCACAATTGTATCAAAAATACACTTAACATTGTCGCTTTCATCCTCCAAATTCATTTTGGCAATACCATTTTTAGCAGACGCATATATAACTGGAAAGTCTAATTGCTCATCATTAGCACCCAAATCGATAAATAACTCTAGAACGTCATCTACAGCTTTTACAGGATTTGCACCAGGTCTGTCAATTTTGTTGATAACAACAATAGGTTGTAAATCTAGCGCTAAAGCTTTTTTCAAAACTTCCCTTGTTTGAGGCATTGGACCGTCAAATGCATCAACCAAAAGTAAAACTCCGTCAACAGTTTTAAGAACACGCTCAACTTCTCCTTCAAAATCAGCATGTCCTGGAGTATCAACAATATTTATTTTTATATCATTATACATAATTGATGTGTTTTTAGAAAGAATTGTGATTCCTCTTTCCCTTTCCAAGTCGTTAGAATCCATTACTCTTTCTTCAACTTGTTCATTATCTCTAAAAACGTGACTCTGACGTAAAAGTGCATCAACCAATGTTGTCTTTCCGTGGTCAACGTGCGCAATAATTGCAATATTTCTTATATTTTCGTTTATCATTTTCTTATCCTCTTTTATTATTTTTTATTTTTTCTTATTATGATTTTTGTTTTTTATTATGGTTTTTGTATAGCTTTCTTTGTTTATTTATTTTAATTTTGTATATATAATTTATTTCTCTATATGTTTTATTTGCATTTTGAATTTCACTATATATTTTGGAATTTCTTTTTTTACTTTTTCTTTGGAATAATTTTTATTTATTAATACTACTATACTCATTGCTTGTGCCTTCTAATTCTTTTATAGAAAGTTCGATTTTCTTCTTTTCCAAATTTATATCTATTATTTTAGCATTAACTTCTTCTCCAATTTGTAACTTTTCTTCAGGTTTAGAAATCCTTTCTTCACAAATTTGAGAAATATGCATAAACTTTCTAATTTTTACTCTTACAATGTCTCCTACTTTATAATTAATATTTTCCCAAGGATCTACACCTTTTCCTTCATAAGACAATTTGATTCTCTTATTTTCTTTGTCTAATTCTTTAATAGTAACATTTATTTTTTGACCTTGTGTTAAAATATCTTGCACTTTGGCATCTCTATTCCATGAAATCTCTGAAATGTGAAGCAAACCTTGAACCCCATTAATATCAACAAATGCACCATAAGAGCATATACTTGAAACAACACCCTCGTATTTTTTTCCAACTTCTGCATTGCTCCAAAAATCATTTTCAGCTTTTTCCTTTATTTCATCTAAAACAGCTTTGCAAGAACCAATTATTTTACGTTCCTTTGGATTGTATTCAATAATTTTAAATCTAGCTACGTCTTTTTGACCACAAGAAAGTGAGTTAGGAATAAACACTCTAATTCCATTTATATTTACAACTAGACCTTTGTCAGTAACTTCGTTAACTTTTTCTTCAAAGATTGCATTGTTTTCTACTTTTTCTTCAAACTCTTTTTTAGCTTCTTGGCTTTTCAATCTTTTGCAAGATAAAAGTACGTTACCCAAACCGTCATTTAATTTTAGAATTTCAAATTTTATTTTATCTCCAGCTTTTACTTCTTTAGCAGGATCTACATTTTCATCATCCGAATACTCAGATTTCGGAATTATACCGTCAGCCTTGTAATTTAAGTCAACAAAAATTTCTCCCTTGCTACTCACATTAATAACTGTACCTTCAGTCACTTTTTCTAGCTCTTGATTTTCTTTCATTGAATTATTTAATAACTCTTCAAATGAAATATTTTCTTCGTTCATTAAAAATTTTATTCCTTTTATACATATATTTAGGTTTTTGAGAGGTTACCTATAAACCTTTATCAATTTTTTTCATTATTTTGCTATGTTTTACTGCTAAATCAACATTATAATTATACCGTAACATTGAACGTTTGTCAACATAATTTTTTCCATTTTTTCTTGAAAAAATATACCGTCAAGTCAAAAAAGTATAACCTTAAACTTGCAACTTTTTTACAAATTACATTTACTTTTTACTTGACTTAAAAAAATATATATGTTTTACAAAGTTGATTTTAACTTTTCATTTTATGTCTAATAACAATACACGATATAACTCGTAGTTTACCATTGAAGTTAAAAAATAAAAAGTAAAGACCTAAATCTCTACCTTTTATTTACAACTCATACTTATTAAATTTATTTCCCGAGCTCTATTTTACTATATCATATACCGTTTTCGTTTCATCAGACTTTGTTGTGTTTTTTTGTAATTTACAACCTGTCTCTAAGCATACCAAAGGTCTGAGACCACATCCATACTGAGAATCAGTACCTTGCCCATATAACCATCCTTCACTATCCACGTGAATCAGATCCCAACGACTTTGAGCAGAAGGTGATGCTAACCAATAACCATTACAGCTTCCTGTTTTTCCATTTGCTTCTATATCTCTATCAGTTGTGTGAGGAAAAAACAAATTGTATTTTTGATTTATAATTGCTTGTTCTTCACTATTAAGTTTCGTGTCTGTTTTGGTTATATACCAGCTAGTATTATTGTTTCCACTGCCCAAATAATATCCATGTGAATTTGTCCCAAGTGAATATGATTTTCTAAAGCCGTCTGATTCATCTACCACCTGATTCCATGATTTACGCCACATTTCTATTGTCGGTACTCCTATTGCCACGTCTCCATGATTACCTTTATTTGCAAATCCTGACCAATTGTCTGTGTTTAATAATGTTGATGCAGCTATTACATTATATTCGCCTTCATCCTTATATTTTTCTAACTTATACCCTGTATGCATAAATAATATTGTTGGATCAGGATCTAATTTCGTTAAATCTTGGTATTCACTATCCCAATCCCAATATGCCGATAATATGTTACAGTTATATGATTCATATGCTTGTGTCATATTTGCTTTTTTCTCCCCTATAGCTATTTTTAATATTTCATTATCCATTGGAACATAATCTGCTGCTATTAGATATATTCGTCCTTTGACATCAGTGCTATCTGAGGCATCTGACCCTCCCACATAAAATAATCTCCAATCGCTCGTTTTTGAGTTTCCGTCTAAGTCTATTCCATAATTTACGTAACTTCCATAATATTTCTTTGGATTTGTTGCTATTTCACTTGCTTCTATTGGTTTTGGTCCTTCTACTAATTCTGTTATATTTGCTATTTCATTACTTGCTCTATCCATTTCACTTGTTTCATTTATTTGTGCTGTTTTATACTTACCTGTTGCGTTTCTTGACATTACAAATAATCCATTTTCTCCTAGTGCCAAGCTTAGTGCTACTCCTGCTAGTATTAATAATATTATTATTGTTACTACTAATGCGACAAGTGTGATACCACGCTCATTTAAAATTCTCGTCTTTCCTTTTAATTTGCTTTTATAAATTTTGCTTTGCTTCATCCGTTTTCTCCCTTCTTTTATCCATTTTTCATCTGTTTTGAACTTATTTTATTATTATTTACTTTTTAAATCTTAAAAATATTTTTATTGCAGCCACATACTAAATTTCAACCGAAGTGTTAGCACAGATCGATTAATGTGAATTCACTGCAAAAAAACTATGCATTTTAGCTTCCTCTAAAACACATAGCTCTACTGCATTTATTTATAAAGTTTATTTCTTTATTATTTATTTCATTTTTATTGTTTAT
>CANRBO010000081.1 GCA_947628885.1 uncultured Clostridia bacterium
TACCTGCTGTTGTAAACAATACAGACGGATCATTTTCAGGAATTAATGGTGCACTTGGTATTATTTTATGATTATGATTTTTAAAAAAGTTTAAATATTTATTTCTTATTTCTATTGCTTTCATTTGAAAATTTGCTCCCTTTCTTATTCTGTAACCTAAAGTTTTATTCAAGTTGATATAATTGATAACTTTAGAAA
This sequence comes from uncultured Clostridia bacterium, assembly GCA_947628885.1. Taxonomy (GTDB): domain Bacteria; phylum Bacillota; class Clostridia; order TANB77; family CAG-508; genus CAG-793. Next base: position 199 of record CANRBO010000081.1, read on the forward strand.
TTATAACATATATTTCATATTTATGTAAATATTTCACATAAATTTATTAAGTTTTATTTTTACAAAATTGCATTTACTTTACAAAGTTGCGTTCAACTTTTCACCTAACGTTCAGTTTTATTTTGCATTAATGCTATTTTGCTATAATTTTCAATATGTGTCATTTCATACTACATATAGGACTATTGCTATCATTTGCAATAATGTCGCCACTACTACGCATAAGTGGAACATTGAGTGCATATATTTTTTCGTTCTACCTATTCCATATAATATAGTGCCTGCGGTGTACACAATTCCGCCTGCTAGAATTAGCATTGCACCAGCAAAACCAATTGCTTCTATTAATAAATCCATTTTAAATATTATAAGCCAGCCCATTACGAGATAACATATCATTGAAAATACTTTAAATTGCTTTAAATCTATTGCAGTTAATACTATTCCCAATATTGCTAAAAACCACACTATTGCGAACATTATCCAGCTGGCGACTGGATCAATTTTTCTTATTGAACTTAATAAAATTGGTGTGTAAGTTCCTGCAATTAGCACATATATTGTGCAATGGTCCATTACTTGCATTACTTTTTTTGCTTTTCTAGTTGGCTTTAATCCATGATAAATGCTTGACATTGTATATAAGAATATCATTGATATTCCATATATTATGCTTCCAACTATTCCATATACATTTCTATGAATTATGGATATTACCATGCAAATAATCATACCAATTATTCCAAAAGAGCCACCTACAATATGTGTTACCATATTAAATATTTCTTCTCCTTTGGTGTATGTCGGTAATATTCTATCTTTTAACTTTGTTCTTGGCATTTTTCTCTCCTATAATAACCTACTAAATCTAAACCGTCTAAACCAGTTATCTTTACTTTTACAATTTGATTGTCTAATTTTTCTTCATCATTTTTTTCTAAATTATCTTCATTAGATTCATTTAAATTTTTTTTATCAAATTTATTAATATTGCTTTCAACACTATCTGTGCTCAATTTATCTTTTTCTTGCTCTTCTTCCTTAAATTTTACTAATATATAATTTGAACAACGACCTTTATAATAGCCGTTTTTGTCTTGTTCTTCATACAGAACATCTACATATTTTCCAATATATTTTTTATTAAATTCAATTTGATTTTTATTTGATAATTCTATGAGCTTTTGACTTCGCAATTCTTTTATGCTACCGTCAACTTGATTTTCCATTTTCTCTGCAACTGTTCCTTTTTTAGGCGAATATTTGAATACATGCATTTTATAAAATTCTATCTTTTTTAAGAAATTATATGTTTCTTCAAATTCTTCGTCCGTTTCGTCTGGAAAACCTACTATAATATCTGTTGTTAAGACTAAGTCTTCAAAATGCTGTCTAAGTAGTTTGCAAGATTTTTCAAATTCTTCTGTGGTGTATCTTCTATTCATCCTTTTCAAAGTTTCATCAGATCCACTTTGTAGTGAAAGATGAAAATGATTACAGATTTTTTCTAATTTTGATAATCTTTCTACAAACTCTTCTGTGATTAATTTTGGCTCTATTGAGCCTAATCTAATTCTTTCTATTTCTTGTATTTTGTTGATTTGCTCTAAAAGTTCAATTAATCTAAATCCGCCTGAACTTAAGTCTTCTTTTGCATTATATTCTTCATAATTATTGTCATATCCATATTCTTTTCTGTAGATTTCTACTCTTTCTTTTTCAAAATCTTTTCCATAAGATGCTATGTGTATGCCAGTTAGCACTACTTCCTTTATTCCATTTTTCGCAATTGCTTTTATCTCTTTAATGATATTTTCTGGATTTCTACTTCTCACTCTTCCGCGCGCATAAGGAATTATGCAATATGTACAAAATCTATCACATCCGTCTTGGATTTTTATTACTGCTCTACTTTGCTCAGTATATGTGGTTATGCCATTTTCTTCATAATTAGTTTGTTTCATTATATCTGAAATTCTAATTTCAAGATTTGTCTTTTGTTTTAAATAATCTTCTAATATTTCAACAATACTATTTTTTTCAGTTACTCCAACTATTAAATCAACTTCTTTTATTTTTGCGATTTCTTCTTTTGCCACTTGAGCATAACAACCGGAAGCAACGATTATTGCGTCCGGGTTTAATTCTTTTGCCCTTCTGAGCATTTGTCTTGATTTTCTCTCAGCTATGTTTGTTACACTACAAGTGTTAACTATATATATATCAGCCTTTTCGTCCTTCGAAACAATTTCGTAGCCTTTATTTATAAAACTTTGTTCCATTGAATTAGTTTCATACTGGTTAGTTTTACAACCTAGGCTTATAAAGTGAACTTTCATTTTGGCTTTTTCCTTTCCAGCTTTGTTCGAAGGCACAAAAGTTATGAAAATTTATTATTTCTAACTATTTTTCCTTGAAAATCGCTTAATTTCATAATTTATATTATACTATGAATACAGCTTTTTTTCAAGGTTTCTTTTTAGAATTGCACTTACTTTTTCGCTTGACCTACTTACAATTAACCAATTGCGTTTACTTTTTCATTTGACCTACTTACAATTAACCAATTGCATTTACTCTTTCATTTGACCTTATTTACAAAATTACATTTTTTACTTTATATACAAATTGTATCTAATTTTAATTTATTGTATTTCTCTTTCTATTTGTAATATTCTATTATATTTTGCTACTCTTTCACTTCTACATGGTGCACCCATTTTCACTTGTCCAGCATTTACAGCGACAGCAAGGTCAGCAATAAATGTGTCTTCCGTCTCTCCTGATCTGTGTGAAATTATGGTTTTATATCCATTTTTCCTTGCTAATTTTATGGTTTCTAAAGTTTCAGTCAAAGTTCCTATTTGATTTGGTTTTATCAATATCGCATTTGCTACTCTGCTTTTTATTCCTTTATCAAGCCTTTTTCTATTTGTAACAAATAAATCATCTCCAACTAAATCAATTTCCTTTCCAATTTTATTAGTTAATTCTTTCCACTCCTTCCAATCTTCCTCTCCTAAACCGTCTTCGACAGACATAATTGGATATTTTTCTGTTAGACTTACGATGTAATCTATCATATCATTTTTAGTTTTATATTCTTTGGTTTTCCAAAAATAATATCCTTCTTTTTCTATTTTTTTAGCAGCATCTCTCATTTCCGAACTTGCTATATCTAAAGCAATTTTTACATCTTTATCTTTTTTGTAACCAGCCATTTCCACTGCATCAAGAATCAACTCAATAGCATCTTCATCACTTTCTAAGTTAGGTGCAAATCCACCTTCATCTCCCACGGCAGTAGACAAATCTTTTTGTTTTAATATCTCCTTTAACACTTGATAAATTTCTGTCCCCATTTGCATACACTCTCTAAAATTGCTTGCTCCCACAGGCACTATCATGAATTCTTGAATATTCAAATTATTTCCTGAGTGCTTTCCACCATTTAAAATATTAAACATTGGTAATGGAATTGTATTTCCTGATATTCCACCAATATACTTATAAAGTGGGATTTTTAAGCTGTTTGCAGAAGCCCTTGCAACTGCAAGTGATACTCCCAAAATAGCATTTGCTCCTAATTTTGATTTGTTATCTGTTCCGTCCAATTTAATCATTTTTTCATCAATTTTTATTTGATTATAAGCATCTTCCCCGATTAAACCTTTTGATATTTTTTTATTTACATTGTCAACCGCTCTTGATACTCCATATCCATTATATTCTTGAAAATCGGCATCTCTTAGTTCTACCGCTTCAAACGTACCAGTTGAAGCACCTGACGGTACCATACTTGTTCCCTGACTCTCATCTTCTAAAGTAACCGTGACTTCAACAGTCGGATTTCCACGCGAATCGAAAACCTGACTTCCTTCTATCCTTTTTATTGGCATTTCTTTCATACAAAATCTTCCTTTCTCTTTTATAGCCTTATTAACTAATATTTAGGCTAATGTTTTATAGAAATTATTGCCAATTATTATAAGTTTATACAAAGTTGTTTACCATTTTTAATCTTATTACTTCCTGAGGCACAAATCTAATTGGAAAAGAATTTTTTAACCTTAATATCATCCCTTCCTAAGACAAAATCTAGTTAGAAAAGAATTGAAATTATTTTTCAACTTTGTACTTCTAAATTAATTCTATTACTTTTAGTTGTTCCTAGCACCTTAGAAATAGTGAATCTTCCTTTTCCCCTAATCGTAATTATTGTGCCTTCTTCTATTAATCGTGTCTTTCTTAATTCTTGCTTAAAATTTACAAATACTCTTTCTTGCTCTATGTAATTGTTTGCATCACTCCTTGACACTCTTGCCAGTTCTCCAACTATTGCATCTAATCTCATTGAAGGCACATTAATTTTTAAAATTTTTTTTTCTTTTTCGACAACATTTATATTACCAATATCCACTTTTTCAATTTGCGATTTTTTAAATCGTGTTAAATCACTTAAGTTATTTAATAGAAATTTCTCAATATCAGTTGATATAACAATATCTGCTCCATTATCTCTGACTAATATATCTCCTAATTTTTCTCGCTTTACTCCAAGCTTCATTATTGCTCCTAAATAGTTTCTATGCTCATAGGTTTTCCATAATTCTTTTGGTAAATTGATCCTTATTACAGACATAATTTGACTATATATTTTGGTAGTTTCCATATATGTATTAGGAAACAATACAAGCATTGTCCTTTCTGCTTGTTCATATCCACCAAAAAATTTATAGTTTTCTACTTTTCTTTTTTCTACAATATCTTGCAATAAGTTTTTTTGAGCTAAGTCTAAAAATTCTGAGTTTTCTACACGATTTCTACTTTCTACCAACTTAATTTTATCTAAAATTTTTGCTACAAGAAGCTTGTCCTCATCTTTCTGTAACTTGGTTAGTTCCATTACTTTGTCCATTTTGTTCTCCTTTTTTTCCTACTAAAA
>CANRBO010000082.1 GCA_947628885.1 uncultured Clostridia bacterium
GCGTTTGTAACAACAATTGCTCTATCTGCACCAGCTATGGCATTTTTAAATCCTTGTTCTATTCCTGCTGGACAATCTATTAATATATAATCAAATTCTTCTTTTAATTTTGAAGTAAGTTCCTTCATTTGATCTTCATTTACAGCACTTTTATCTCTCGTTTGTGCTGCTGGTAATAAAAATAATTCTGTAAACCTTTTATCTTTTATAAGGGCTTGTCTTAATTTACATTTCTCCTCAACAACATCTACTATATCATATACAATTCTATTTTCTAGCCCCATAACAACATCAAGGTTTCTTAAGCCAATATCAGTATCTATGAGCACGACCTTTTTTCCTTTAAGTGCTAGGGCTGCTCCAATGTTGGCAGTTGTTGTAGTTTTACCTACACCACCTTTTCCAGATGTTATGACTATTATTTCACCCATATTTAATCTCATCCTTTCTAAGGCACAAATATTACATATATATTATATTTACATTTTTAATAAAAGTCAATGTAAAAATACAAAAATGTTACAAAAATATTACATTTTTTATAATAATTACTGATTTTGTTTTTAAAATGTAAAATATTATTAATAAACTTTGATCGAGTAGAGAATAAATAATTATTTTATTTATTCCCTCTTACCACAAATAAAATCCCAATTCTCAATTGAATCAGGATTTTATAGGTATTTACATCAGCTTATTGTGCATCTTCCATATCTTTGTCATCTTCATTAACTAATTCTAAGCTTGCTATTGAAACCTCATAAGCAACTTTTGAACAGAATCTTGCATTTCTTCCCCACGCAATACATGGAATATAGTCTGACTTGTTGTATGCTCTATTTACTGCTAAAAGTAAATCTGCGATTTCTCTTCCAAATGGAGTTTGTCTGTAAATAGGAGGTTTACATATATAACCTACTAAAACAACTTCGTTTGATAAGAAATCTTTGCTAGCAACAACTTCATCTTCTTGATTTTCTAAGAATTCAATGTCTTTAGCGAAAACTGTTAAAATTAATCTGTTCTTTTCTCTTTCATAACTATTATAAGATCTGAATTGTCCTTTGACTCTTACCTTTTTATCAACGACTAATTCATCTTCTTTAAATAATCTTTCAGATATTGTAATAGGTATAATATCATCATTTCCACTTAGTCTTGGTACACTCATATTAAATGTATAAAATTTCTCTCCGTATATTTCATGACTAAATACCTTTTCATTAGTAATTTTTCCTACTAACTCTAAATTATTATTTTCCACATAATTAGTTTCCAACTTGTTTTCCTCCTTAATCTTTGTTCTTGTGTATCTTAAAAAAATTTACCGCTATTATTAATTATACTACATAAATTTAAATTTGTCTACATAAAATGTCAAAATATTTTCAATTTTGTAATTTTTTTGTAATATTGCCGTTATATTCTATGGTATTGTTTGGTTTCTTTCTATATCATTATGCTTAGTTTTTATTTAATTTGCTATCGATTAATTTGTTGTTTGCGTTACTTTGTTTTCTATTTGATTTGATACTGATTTATTTGTTGTTGGAATTACTTTGTTTTCCATTTGATTTGTTGTTGATTGACTTGTTGTTTGCGTTACTTTGTTTTCCGTTTGATTTGTTGTTTGATTGGATTTGCTGTCAGATTGTTCTATAGCAGTTTGATTCGAATCCACCACATTTGCTGATGTTTTAATAATTTCATTATTTCTCTTTGTTATAGCAAAAGACATTATAAATAAAAATGCAACTGTGCTTAGAGATATTAAATATGACACTATTTTCTCTTTGCTAAAAACCATAAACATAAAATTACCTCCAACTAATTTATATTCAATTAATTGGAGATTATTACTATATTAAACAATACTATATTTTTTATTTCATTAGTTAGATAAGTCCCATTTTCTTCATCATCTTTTTGCCTTGTTTCATCATCTTATTAGGACCCATTGTACACTCTGCACATACCAATGCAGCTCCTGCACTAATTACCATACCGGCTATCATGCCTTTTACAAATTTCATAATTATTCACTTTCCTTTCTTTCATTTTACTTATTTAAAGATTTTATCTCCTACTATTATTATGGCTTTTTTATATATTTTCTATACCAACAAATTGCTTGATATATTGCAATTAATATAATAAATATGGCAAAACATTTTCTTAATATATTTACATTTATCTTGTTTGCAATAATTGCACCTGCTATCGCACCAATTACTCCTGAAACTGTTAGAGGAATCGCCACTTTCCATTTTAATCTATGATTTTTGATGTTTACAATCGTTGCAATAATTGATGTTGGGACGAAAAATATTATATTACTTGCTTGTGCAACCAATTGATTTACTCCCAAAAAGCATACCAAAAAAGTTATAAGAATTGTGCCTCCACCCATCCCCATACCACTTATTATTCCTGAAATTACACCAATTACAATTTCTCTCATTTATTAAAAGTTAGTATGGCTGCATAAATTAAGAAAATTATAAAAATTAAAGACAGATATTTATCATTTATTTTATCTAAGATTTTAGCTCCAATCCAGCCTCCTATTAATCCTCCTACTCCACAAAGTACGCCCATTTTTAAATCAATGTTTCCAGCTTTGTTATAAATAAACATGCTAGCTAGTACCATTGGCAAAATGCTAAAAATAGCAATTGCTCTTGCTTCCTTCTCTTCGGTTTTCACAAAATACAATAACCCCGGAACTGCTATAAGTCCACCACCTGAAGCAAAAAGACCACTTAAGAATCCTGTGCATAAACCAAGTATGATAATTTTTACTTTATCCTTTTTGTTTTGCCATTTTTTATTATCCATACTTTTATATTTCATCTTTCAATCTATTTTAATATTTTTATTTTTTCATTTTTTAGAAATTTTATACAATTTTTTTCTATATATGTTAATTTCTTTTGGTTCTATTCTTTTTGCATTTTTGGAAGCTTCATAATCTTTTGCTTCGTTCCACCTCATTACTTTAATATCACGATATTTTTCTAATACTGTATTATATTTATCATGCTCTTCTTCCCAAACTGATTCTGGGATTTTGTCGAATGCATCAAACATTTTTTCCGCTTCTGACAAATATATAACCTGTTCTTGTGGAGACATGTTTTTATATCGTTTTGCAAATACTGCAAGCTTATCTAAACTATCATTTGCTCTTACAAAAGATATGAAATCTTTTATATTTATGCCTGCTAGTCGCATTTGCATGACTGCTGTTGCGACCAAAATAACTATAAATATTAGTAAAATAAACATTAAAGCGAGAATAGTCATTTAATATTTGCTCTCCTTATCTTTAGATTTTTACAATTTCATTATAGCATTAGTTTTTACAATTATCAACTAGATTATTAGAAATTATTTAATCAATATCTCATCTTCTTTTGTTGTGACTTCCGCTTTTTTGCCTATTTTTCCGTCGAGCATTGCTTCTGCAATTTTATCTTCTATCATTGTTTGTATTGCTCTTCTTAAAGGTCTTGCTCCATAAGTTTCATCAGTTCCTTTTTTTGCTACTAAATCTTTTGCTTTTTCATCTACTTTAAGTTCTATTTCTTGGACTTTCAATAGTTTTTCTACTTTATTTATCATTAAGTCGACTATTTTTCTAATTTGCTCTTCATTTAATTTATGGAATACAATTATTTCGTCTATACGGTTTAGGAATTCAGGCTTGAATTCCTTCTTTAATTCGCCCATTACTTCTTTTTTGATATTTTCGTATTCTTTATTTTTGTCGGTTTCGTCATTAGCACTTGTAAATCCAAGTGTTTTCTTTTCTGTTATCATCCTTGCTCCGACATTTGATGTCATAATTATTACTGTGTTTTTGAAACTTACTGTTCTTCCTTGATTGTCTGTAAGTCTTCCGTCATCTAACAATTGTAATAACATATTCATTACATCAGGATGTGCTTTCTCTATCTCGTCAAATAATATTACTGAATATGGTTTTCTTCTTACTTTTTCAGTAAGTTGTCCTGCTTCATCATATCCAACATATCCTGGAGGAGCTCCTATTAGCTTTGCTGTTGCTTCCATATATTCTGACATATCTATTCTTATCATTGAGTCTTCTGTTCCGAATAGACTTTCTGCTAATGCTTTTGATAATTCTGTTTTACCAACACCTGTTGGTCCTAAGAATAGAAATGATCCTATTGGTTTATTTGGATCTTTTAGTCCCATCCTACTTCTTTTAATTGCTTTTGCTACTGCTGATACTGCTTCTTCTTGTCCAATAACTCTTTCATGAAGATTTGCTTCTAAATTTTTTAACTTTTCGTTTTCACTTTCTGATACTTTTGATACTGGTATCCCAGTCCATGCGGCTACAACGTCTGCTATGTCGTCATATCCTAGATTTTGTACTTCTTTTGAATTTTTATTTTCCCAGTCTTTTTTTGCTTTTTCATATTCTTTTTTCATTGTGTTTTCTTTGTCTCTTAACTTAGCTGCTTTTTCAAATTCTTGTATTCTAATTGCATCTTCTTTTGATTTATCTATTCCTTCTATTTCTTCTTTAATTTTTCTAACTTCTTCAGGCTCTGTATAGTTTTTCATTTTTACTCTTGATGCTGCTTCATCCATTAAATCGACTGCTTTATCAGGTAAAAATCTATCATTAATATATCTTGATGATAATTCTACAGATGCTTTTATTGCTTCGTCAGTAATTTTTACATTGTGGTGTGCTTCATACTTATCTCGTAAACCATTTAATATTTGTATTGTTTCTTCTTCAGTTGGTTCGTTTACATTTACTTTACTAAATCTTCTTTCTAGTGCAGCGTCTTTTTCAATATATTTCATATATTCTTTTAATGTTGTTGCTCCAATTAATTGTATTTCTCCCCTTGCTAAAAGTGGCTTTAATATGTTTGCTGCATCAACTGCTCCTTCTGCTGAGCCAGCTCCGACGATTGTATGAATTTCATCTATAAATAGAATTACATCTTTTGCTTTTTGTACTTCTTTTAGTGCCTTTTTTATTCTTTCTTCAAAATCGCCTCTATATTTTGCTCCTGCTACCATGCTTGAAATATCTATTGATACTA
>CANRBO010000083.1 GCA_947628885.1 uncultured Clostridia bacterium
ACTAATACCAGAAAATGACCCATCAGTATTATTTACAACAGCAGGGATGCAACCATTAGTACCATATCTTTTAGGAGAAAAGCACCCTGAAGGCACAAGACTTACAGATTATCAAAAATGCGTGCGTACTACCGACATTGAAGAAGTAGGAGACAATAGACATTTGACCTATTTTGAAATGTTAGGAAATTGGTCATTAGGAGATTATTTTAGAGAAGAATCAATCGCAATGAGTTACGAATTTCTAACAAAAGAGTTAGAAATTCCAAACGAAAAAATAAGTGTAACCTGTTTTGCAGGAGATGAAGACTGCCCAAGAGATACACTTACAGCAGAGTGCTGGGAAAAAGCAGGAATTCCAAAAGAAAGAATATATTTCTATGGAAAAGAAGATAACTGGTGGATAGCAGGAGAAGAAGGACCTTGCGGACCTGATACAGAGATGTTTTATGACACCGGCAAAGAACCATGTGGCCCAGACTGCCAACCTTCATGTGACTGTGGAAAATATGTTGAAATATGGAATAACGTATTTATGGAATATCTAAAAAAAGACGGCAAATACACCAAATTAGCACAAAAAAATGTTGACACAGGACTTGGACTAGAAAGGATGACCATGCTATTACAAGGCAAGCAAACTCCATTTGACACAGAAATCTTTAAACCAATAATGGACAGATTAGGAGAGCTAGCAAAAAAGGATGATATAGCAAGTAGAAGAATTGTAGCAGAGCATCTTAGATCAAGCATAATGATTGTAGCAGACGGCGGAAGACCAAGCAACATTGACAGAGGATATATTCTAAGAAGATTAATTCGTAGGATGACAAGGCAGATGAATAAATTAGAAATCGACTTAAACGAATTAGGAGCATTGATAGATTTAGATATAGATGTATTAAATGAATTGTATCCGGAATTAGCCGATAAAAAAGAAATAATAAAAGAAGTAATAATTCAAGAAAAAGATAAATTCATGAAAACTTTAACCCGTGGAGAAAGAGAATTTGAAAAAGTAATAAAAAGAATCAAAGACCAAGGAAAAGACACAATTGACGGAGAAGATATTTTCAAATTATATGAAACGTATGGATTCCCACCTGAAGTAAGTAAAGATTTAGCAGAAGAAAATGGACTTAAAGTCAATATGGACGAAGTAGACAAATTATTTAAAATGCACCAAGACAAATCAAGACTAGGAAGTGAGCAAAAGTTCAAAGGTGGTTTAGCAGGCACAGGAGAGCAAGAAATAAAATATCACACAGCAACACATTTGCTAAATGCAGCATTAAAAGAAGTAATAAATAAAGACGTACACCAAAGGGGATCAAACATCACAGCAGAAAGGATGAGATTCGATTTTAGTTGTGACCATAAACTAACAGACGAAGAAAAGAAACAAGCAGAAGACTTGGTAAATAAATGGATACAAGAAGATTTACAAGTCACAGTAGAAACGATGAAAAAAGAAGATGCAATCAAATCAGGAGCAGAGTGCATGTTTATAGAAAAATATCCTGAAGACGTAACTGTATACACAATAGGAAATGTATCAAAAGAATTATGCGGTGGACCACACGTAAAACATACGGGAGAATTAGGACATTTTAAAATTGTAAAAGAAGAAGCATCATCTAGCGGAGTTAGAAGAATTAAAGCAATTTTAGAATAAAAAGTAGTCAAGTGAAAAGGTAAACGCAACTTTGAGAATAAAAAGTTTATACTTTTTGTAGACAAATTGTGGATAAAACATAATTTATATGCTATAATTAGAATATAAAGGAGAGGATAATGGAAGTAAAAAAATATAATAAAGTTTTAACTGTTATATTAGTAATTGTCGTAATAGCAATATTTGTAATATTAGGATTTTGGGTAGCCGATGCAGTACAAAGGCATAACATGAACGCAGGACTAAATGAAGCGGTAGACGAATTTGACAATAGAATAGCACACATAAAAGATAGAGACAATGAAGTAGAAGATGAAAATTTAGTTGAATTAGGAATAAATGTAAACGATATTCAAAACACATCAACAGGCGGCGGAAACGGTAGAGTAGCAAAACAAACTTATAAAGGATTTACCGTAGTCGGAAAAATAGAAATTCCTAAGATTAAAGCCAACTATCCAGTATTAGACAGGACAACAGACGCATCAATGAAAGCATCAGTTGGAGTGCTTTATGGAGTAGGATTAAATAAAGTAGGAAACACTGTAATAGCAGGACATAATTATAGAAACGGAACATTTTTCTCAAATAATAAAAATTTGAAAAATGGAGATTTAATCTACATCACAGACTTAGAAGGAGTAAGGATAAAATATACAATATATAATGTTTACACTACTTCATCAAGTGACTTCGATTACGCAAATAGAGACACAGCAGGCAAGAGAGAAGTATCACTTACAACCTGTACAGATGACGTAAATGCAAGACTTATAATATGGGCAAAAGAAGATTAATATTGTATAAAAAAGTGAATTAATAGTTGACAATATTAAAAAAATGGGGTAAAATAAATATGTTGCTTAAGCAATAAATATGGATATGGTGGATTTAGCGTAGTTGGTTAACGCGCCAGTTTGTGGCACTGGAGACCATGGGTTCGAGTCCCATATTCCACCCCATTTTAATATTTTATTAATTATTCAAATATTGGGCTGTAGCCAAGCGGTAAGGCACATGACTTTGACTCATGCATGCGCTAGTTCGAATCTAGCCAGCCCAACCAAGTTTAAAAAGCCGCACAAGTATTGAAATATCAATATTTTGTGCGGTTTATTTTTTTATTAATGTGTCAATAGAAACTTCAAGTACAACAGATATTTTATAAAGTGTTTCAAAAGAACAATGATATTTAAAATTATTACTTTCTATTTGTCTCATATAAGAATTAGAAATACCTATTAGTTCAGCTAATTCCTCTGCTTTAATTCCTTTTTGACGTCTATATTTTTTGATATTTTTACTTATGTTAGAATAAATATTTTGATTAATTTTTGGTTTTTTCATTATAACTACCTCTTTTAGCTTATTTATTAATTATATTTTAATAAGCAATAAAAAAATATTCGACAAGAACGAATAAAATCTTCTTAAAGTATTGACTTAATTGATTTTTTATGATATTTCTTTACTAAAGATTAAGAAAGTGAGGAAAAACAAATGAAAAATAAAAGAGGAATAACATTAATTGCATTAGTAGTAAGTATTATAGTTTTACTAATTTTAGCAGGAGTATCGATTGCTATGCTGACAGGAGAAAATGGAATATTAAATAAAGCTATTGATGCTAGTAAAAAAACAAATGATGCAGGAAGAAAAGAAAAAGCAGAATTAGATAGAATGAGCGAATTAATAGATGAGACAATAAGTGGAGAGCAAACAGTCAAACAAGTGACAGATAAAAATCCGGGAGTATTAGAAGAAGAAGGTGATGAAAAAGTAATAAATAGTATAGAAGATCTAGTGTTTTTTGCATGGGATGTAACAAATGGAAATACTTATAAAGGACAAAATGTAAAATTAGGATTAAGTTTAGATTTTAATTCTTCAAAATCTTATGTAGATCCATATAGAAAAGATTATGGAAAATATGGCTATAATGGAGAATTAAAGACATTATTGACCTCAGGAGAAGGATTTATACCGATTGGAAGTGAATTTACAGGAGTATTTGATGGAAATAATTTTAAATTGTATGATTTATTAATTTGTGAGAGTGAAGAAAGAGACGAGTTAGTTACATCAGGTATGTTTAGAATTAATAGTGGAAAAATAGAAAATCTTGGATTAGAATCTGTGGTATTAAAGTGTAATATAATTGCTAAAACGGCTTGCCTTGGTGGATTGACTGGTTTGAATATTGGGAGTATTACGAATTGTTATGTTGAGGGAGATATGGCTTTTGTAAGTGATAGTGTAAATACTAATTATGGGGCTCTTGTGGGCTCTAATAACGGAACTATTGGAAATTCGTTTGTTGATGTTGATTTAATATTTGATGCTCAGTCATTTAACAAGGAAGGTAGTAACTTAAGAATTGGGGGAATATGTGGGGTGAACGAAGGTAATGTGGATGAAGTTGAGATAAAAAATGTTTACAATGTTGGTAGTGTGACTGTTTTAAATGGAGAATTGATTTCAAATAATCACAATGTTTATTTTGGTGGAATTTGTGGATGGAATAGTAAAAAAATTTCTAGTAGTTACTCAGTAGCGAAGCTTTCGATTAGAAATGAGCATTGCGTAATGTATATTGGAGGATGTATAGGACGAGAGCAAAATTCGACTGGGGTAAATAAAAATTATTATTTGGAAAATATGTTAGATTATATAAAAAATGATGGCATACCGAAGGATTGTCAGGATAAGAGTGAAATAAAAACTTCTTTAGAAATGAAAGCACTGGATTTTATTGCTTTATTAAATGGTAGTGAAGAAAATTGGACGACTGATAAATATAATATAAATGGTGGTTATCCAATTTTACATTGGCAAGCTGAAAAAGATTAATAAAATGAGTGGAGAGGGTAGAATTTCTACCCTCTCTTACTTTTCCAAATCCCATTTTTTTCTTTATCTTCTCGTTTTATTTATTATTCTGCATCTAATAGGGGATGAGTTTCTTTTTGGAAATCTCTTATTAAATCGTCAAGTGAAAAAGTAAATGCAACTTTGTAAAAATAGAATATGAAAAATAATTGCAAAGAAATATTATTTTTTATTTATAATTAGTAGTAAAATATTTTAAATCATGTTATAATACTAATTAGTAGAGGAGAGTGAATAATTATGATGCATGAATTTGTAACCTATGCAGACGGAACTTTAGTAGTTTCCTCAGATATTCGTAAAAAAGAAAATGGAGAAGAATATATTATTATTTCTTTTGAAAGACCAATGAAATATGGTTTTGACACAGTAGTATTTGAACTTCCT
>CANRBO010000084.1 GCA_947628885.1 uncultured Clostridia bacterium
ATTTCTCTATTATTTACATTTACTTTATAAGCACCAATATGCTGTGTAATTCCACCTGCTTCGCCTTCAATAACATTAGTTTTTCTAATTGCATCAAGTAGTGATGTTTTACCATGGTCAACGTGTCCCATGACTACAACTACTGGTGGACGTGGCTCTAAATCTTCTTCCTTATCTTCTGAATCGTCAAATAGTATATCTTCGTCTTTGATTTCTTCTTTTTTGGTTGCAGTAACTCCGAAACTATCTGCTACAAGATAAGCTGTATCAAAGTCTAGATCTTGATTTATATTTGCCATAATTCCTAAGTCAAATAACTTTTTGATTACTTCTGCAGATGTCTTTTTTAGGTCTGTTGCCAAGTCTTTTACAGAAATATTTTCAGGAATTATTATTTCTTTTAGTTCAAATATTTTTTGCTTTCTTTCTGCATCTTTTCTGCCTTTTTTCTTGTTCTTCTTTCCTCTTTCAGTTGTTAAATCATAATAATCTAACATACCGCCTTCTTGGTCTTCGAACATATTAGACAATTTATTAACTTGCTTTAAGTCTCTTAATTTATCTCCGTCAAATGAATCACTTTTTCTATTTTTATTCTTTTTCTTTTCATCTAATACTCTATTGGCTTTTTGTTTATCTATTATTTTACTTGAATAATCCTTTTTGTTATTTTTTTCAAGCATGTCAATAGACATCATATCGCCAAAACTTGAATCGTTTTGATGATTATTTCCTTGCTTTCTAAAATCTTTCTTAAATCCATTTGCATTTTGTCCATTATTTTTATTAAATCCTGCACGGTTATTAAAACCTCTACGTTCTCCGTCTTGTGAGGCATTACCTTTTTGATTTCTATTACGGAAATTGCCTTCATGATTTTTATTATCATTACCGTAATTTCTATTATTAAATTCACCATTTCTATTTTTTTCAATATTTTTGTTGAATTTATTTTGAGAATTATTATTTTTTCCTAATACTGCATTTTCTACTTTTTCAGCATGCTCTTTTTTATTTAAGATAATTTCTTCTTTTTTAGTTGTTTCAACATTTTCAGTTGTTTTCTTAGCTTCTTGAACTTTCGAAGGTGCATCTTTTTGGATTTTTGGTTCCTCTTTAACAACTTTTGGTTTTATTCCAAATAATTCATTAACTGTCATAGGCTTAGAAGGCTTTTCTCTGTATACTATGTTGAAATCTTTGTTTCTTCTCTGAGTATTAAAACCTATGCCTGATTTCTGCTCTTCTTTGTTACGATTTACTTTCTTTTCCTCTTCAACAATAACTTCTCTTCTTATAATTACCTGACCTGTAGTTTTAATTTCTTCCTTTTTATTTTCAGTTTTTGGTTCACTTTTGCTACTTGATTTTTTCTTAATATTATCTTTAATTTTTTTAGCGTCGGCTTCATCTATTGAGCTTAGATGACTTTTTGCTTCAATGCCAAGTTTTTTTGCAATCTCAATTAATTCTTTATTTTCTATATTTAATTCTTTTGCAATTTCATATATTTTAACTTTACCCAATTGACTCACCTCCTAAAATAATTTTAATATTTTTTTGTACTTTAAAAATAATCTTTTTCAATATTACACCCCTATTTGTCTTATTAATATTTTATATATTTAAGATAAGTTTATTCCATTTTCATGGATTTACACTTTATTCACTTTCTTCTTCGTTTTGCATTTCTTCCAACATTTTTCTAAATTGTGATTCACTCTTTATGTCTATTTTCCAATTTGTCAATCTTGCTGCTAATTTAGCATTTTGTCCAGCCTTACCAATTGCTAATGATAGCTGGTCATCCGGTACAATTACTTGTGCAAATTTTTCTTCTTCTTTTACATCAACTGCTAGAACTTTGGCTGGTAGCAAAGATGTTGATATGAATATAGAAGGATCTTCGTTCCACTCAATAACATCAATTTTTTCGCCATTTAGTTCATTTATGATGTTTTGTATACGTATTCCCTTTTGTCCAACACAAGATCCAACTGGGTCTATGTTAGGATTTTGCGAATATACTGCAACTTTACTTCTTGAACCTGCTTCTCTTGAAATGCTTTTTATTTCTATTAAGCCTTCATATATTTCAGGAATTTCTATTTCAAATAATTTTCTAACAAATTCTGTACTTGCTCTTGATAAAATAATTTGTGTAGAACCTTTAACTCCTTTTTCAACACTGATTATACAAGTTTTTATTTTATCATTTACATTATATTTTTCTGTTGGGATTTGCTCTTTCTTAGGCATAATTCCTTCTATTTTGCCTAAATCCAATATAACTGCTCCACCGTCAGCTTTTTGAACTAATCCAGTAATAATTTCTCCATTTTTGTCTGCAAATTCATTGAATATTACATCTCTTGATGCTTCTCTTATTTTTTGTGTAATTACTTGCTTTGCAGTTTGTGCAGCTATTCTACCGAATTCTTTTGGCATAAGTTCAAATTGAACTACATCTCCAATTTCGTAACTGTCTTTTATTTTCTTTGCATCTTCTAAAGATATTTCAATTTTTTCATTTTCAACATTTTCAACAACATTTTTTTCTTGATAAACATGCATTTTACCGTCTGCTTTATCAAGCACTACCTTTACGTTCTCGTTAGAACATTCGAAGTTTCTTTTATATGCTACAACTAATGCTGATTCTATTGACTCCATTAAAAATTCTTTTTTAATACCATTTGTCTTTTCTAGTTCTTCCATAGCTAATAACATTTCTGTTGTATCTATGCCCTTATTTACTACTTTGACATCTTTCTTTTTCATTTAATTTTCCTCCCAATTATAAATGTTTTTCATCTTTGAAATATTGCTTTTTTCAATGCTAATTTCTTTTCCTTCTAATTCTACATATATTTTATCTTCGTCAAAATTTTTAAGAATACCTATTATAATTTTCTGATTATCAATTGCTTTGTATAAATGAATTTCAATCTTTGCATCTATGAACATTTTTAAATGCTTATTCTCTCTGATTCTTCGCTCTAATCCGTGGAGACGATACTTCTAAAAAATATTGCGATTTTATGAAGTCTTTTTCATCTAAAATGTCGGTAATGCCGTTATTAACTTTTTCGCAATCTTGTATTGAAATATTGTCGCCGTCCAAAAATATCCTTAAATAGTTGTCTTTTCCTTCTTTTTCATAGATTACGTCATAAACTTGATAACCTAGATTATTAATTATTGGCTCAACTAGGTCTTGAATCTTATTTTCTAAGGCTGTCATTTATTTCCTCTTTTCTTATATTTTTTTAACATTTTGCTTATCAATTATATTTTTTACATTTTTTAGATAAATCAAAGAGTGGAATTTGCTTCCACTCTTTGTACTATCTTTTTGTCATATATCAATTATACTATCAAATTACTCAAAAGTCAACAGTTTTTGTATCATTTTTCCATACTTTTTTCCAAATTGAATTTACTTTTTTAATTGACCTACTTTTACTTTAAACCTACTTTTACTCTAAAAATATTGCCTTAAACTTGCAACTTCTCTTACAAATTGCATTTACTTTTTCACTTGATCTACTGGAATTTACTTTTATACTTGAAAGTATAAAAAAAAATTATTACCTAGTAACTTTCATCTCATCACTTCAGTATAACTCGTAGTTTACTCTTTTTGTGCCTTAGGAAGCAATAATGTTGAAAAATAATTACAATTCTTTTCCAACTAGATTTGTGCCTTAGGAAAGAATAAGATTAATTATAAAAATGGAGAAGCCAAAAGCTCAGCTTCTCCATTTTTTTGATACGGGTCGGAGTGGTGACCGATCCGACAGCATCTTAATCATCTGCCGGAATAGTCACCATTGGCATAATGTCCGCCGGAAAATCTGGGTTCGGAATTTCTTCCAACGTTACCAACGTCCTTCCTCCTACTACGTACATTTTATCCCCAACCAGTACATAGCACATGTTTTTTTTCTGCGCTGCAGTATCCACCATCTCTTCAAAGTTTATCCAGCCTTTTGCAGCTAGATATGCGAGATAAAGGAAATACTCCTCTACAAATGAGCTTCTACTTCCCGCAGATTTGTCATACATTTTGGAGAATGTATAAGCATCATTTGCAGATATTAACTTATGTTCTCCTAATCTTCCTTTGGAAATATAGTACTGCCTGACCTTAGAGGTTTTTCCAAAAACACTCCAGACCTCCTTTTCTAATTTCCACTGGTTGGTTTTTTGTGCTCTGCCCCTTTTCTCCATCCAATTGTACATGTTGGAGATTATCCAACTTTTTGCCTCTGAGATTTGTTTTTCTCCCATAAAAGCAAATCCAGGAATCTCAGAGTGTCCCTTAAAGTTGAAGACCTCTCCTTTACTATCCACTACACGCACCCGTACAACGTTCTGTCCCATTGTGATTGTCCTCCTTTTATAGTTTTAAGTTTTATAGGAACATATATTACAAAACTACTGTAATACTAATAATTATAACACATATTTTTCAATAATGCAACATTATGTCAATTTATTTTTTTCCGGTGTGAAGTTTTTTTACAGAATTACATTTACTTTTTCACTTGACCCTGGCTTTAAGTTTGCTTTGCAGAATTGCATTTACTTTTTCACTTGGCCACCGTTTATATTTAAAAGTAAATGCCATTTTAATCTCTGCTATACCCGCAGAGATTGTTTCAAAAAAGAATCCTGAGTGTTACTCAGAATTCTTTTTGTTGTCTTCTTCGATTACCTCCAAAAAACGTTTTCGTTCATTATCATTCATGCACCTTAACGTTTTTTGAATATCAATGTCTTCGAGACTTATCGCCAAAGCATGTTCTTCCCAATACTTTTGGCATTTTCTTATGTACT
>CANRBO010000085.1 GCA_947628885.1 uncultured Clostridia bacterium
CAATGGTAAAAGTTACAATGGGACCTGAAAAGAAAACTAGAGTAAGAAGTGAAAAAGAAAACAAATTAGTTGCATATCACGAAGCAGGTCATGCAGTAGTAAGTAAATTTTTGCCAACACAAGACCCAGTACATGAAATCTCAATCATACCAAGAGGTATGGCTGGTGGATATACTATGTATAGACCAGTTGAAGATAAATCATTTATATCAAAAACTGAAATGAACGAAAATATTATTTCATTGCTTGGTGGTAGAGTATCTGAATCTTTAGTGTTAGGAGATATATCAACAGGTGCAAGCAATGATATAGAAAGAGCAACAAAAATTGCAAAAGCAATGGTTACAAAATACGGTATGAGTGACAGAGTTGGCACAATCTCATTTGGATCAGATCAAGAAGAAGTATTTTTAGGAAGAGATTTTGCACAAGAAAAATCGTACTCAGAAGAAACCGCAGGAATAATAGATGAAGAAATCAAAAAGATTATTGATTCTGCATATAACAAAGCTAAAGAGATTTTAAATTATAACAGAGACAAATTAGATAAAGTTGCAGCAATATTAATAGAAAGAGAGAAAATAACAGGGGAAGAATTTGACGCAATATTTGAAGAATAATGAAAAATTTTTTATAGGAAAAACAAATGTCAAATAAAAAAATAGTTCAAATAAGTAAAAAGAATAAAGGTTTAATAAAAGTATCAGGAAAAAAATTGATACTTTTATTAGGCGTAATGATGATTTTATTTGTGCTATTATTGATGAGAATTGGATACATACAATTCGTACAAGGGGCATGGTTAAAGCAAAGAGAATATAGGCAATCAACTTCAAACACAGTAATAAGTGCAAAAAGAGGAACCATATATGATACAAATGGGAAAGCACTAGCAATGAGTGCAACAGTTGACACGGTATCAGTAAATCCTGAATATATAAATGTAAAAAATGACGGAATCACTGATAATGAGGCAACAGCAAAATTAAAAGAAAAAATGGCAAAGGCTTTTGCAGATATTTTTGAATTGAACTATGACGAAGTATACAGCAAGCTTACGAGTGATAAAAGTGTAGAAACAATAGTTTCAAAAGTAGAAACAGACAAAGTCAAAGTATTGCAAGAGTGGCTAGATGATAATGATGCAAATGCAGGAGTAAACATAGATGAAGATACAAAAAGATATTATCCTTATAACAATTTAGCATCTAATCTTATAGGATTTTGTGGTACAAGCAATCAAGGATTAGACGGCATAGAACTTAGTTATGACAACGTTTTAAAAGGAACAAATGGAAAATTAACAACTGCAATATCAGTAACTCAAGACGCTATACCCGATCAAAATCAAGAATATATAGCCCCTGAAGACGGAAGTAATATATATTTAACAATTGATTCAAATATTCAATCAATTGTAGAAAAATATTTGAAACAGGCAGTTGAAGAAAATAATTGTAGTAGAGGCGGAAATGCGATAATAATGAACCCGGAAAATGGAGAAATACTAGCAATGGCAACATATCCGGACTATAATTTAAATGATCCATACACACCAAATGAAACAATTATAGAAGGCTGGGATCAACTAGAAGCACAACAAAAAACAGAAAAATTATATACAATGTGGAGAAATAGAGCAGTTTTAGACAATTATGAACCAGGTTCAACATTTAAAGTAATAACCGCATCAATAGCCTTGGAAGAAAATTTGGTAGAAACTGACCATGCAGGAGATTTCTTCTGCTCAGGGGTACAAATAGTATCAGATTATCAAATACACTGTGCATCTAACAGCAGGCATGGAAGTCAATCATTAAGAAATGCAATAATGAATTCATGTAATTCCGCGTTAATACAGTTGGGACAGAGGATAGGAACAAGTACTTTTTATAAATATCTTGACGCATTTGGATTTTTCAAAAAAACAGGAATCGACTTGCCAAGTGAAGGAGAAAGCTCATTTTGGGCTGAACCAAATGTTGGACCAGTTGAATTAGCAACAATGTCATTTGGACAAAGATTCACAATCACTCCAATGCAACTTGTTAAAGCTGTAAGTGCAATAGCAAATGACGGAGTTTTAATAACACCACACGTTGTAAAAGCAATAGAAAATCCTGAAACAGGAACCACAAAAACAATAGAAACAAATGAAGAAAGACAAGTAATCTCAGCAGAAACAGCTGAAAAAATGAGAAATATAATGCAATCAGTAGTAGAAGACGGTGGTGGAACACATGCAAAAGTAATAGGATATACAATAGGTGGAAAAACAGGAACTTCAGAGCCTGACCCAAATCATCCTGAAAACGGCTATGTAGCTTCATTTGTTGCAATTGCACCAGTAGAAAATACAAAATTAGTAACATTAGTTACTTTGTATGGACCACGAGGAAAAAGCTATTATGGTGGAACTATCACGGCACCAGTAGTATCTCAAATGCTTTCAGAAATTTTGCCATATTTGAATATACCAGCAAATGAAGATAATAGTGGAAATAATGACAATCTTATAACAGTACCAAATGTCCAAAACAAGACTTTAGCAGAAGCACAAAGGATGATAAAAGAAGCTGGATTAGATTATAGTTATGTTGGAAATTCTGATGAAATTGTAACAGAACAAGTTCCAAAAACAGGAGCACAATTAACTAGCGGTGGAGTAATTAAATTATATACGAAAGGAAATGAAGAAAGAGTATCACAAACTGTTCCAGACTTAAAAGGTGTAAGCCTAGCCCAAGCAAAGATAATGCTTAAGGCAAAGAATCTTAATATTTCAAGTAAAGGAAGCGGAATAGTAATTGCACAAGATCCAGCAGCAGGAACGTCTGTTGACGAGGGAGCAATAATAAATGTGACTCTACAAGAAGAAATATCTAAAGGACAGAATTAAATAGTTAAAGCTTGATAATGAGCTGTGTTACTAGATACTTTAGTGCAAATATATTAAAAAATAATAATATTATAAAAAATTATACTTATTTATGTATATTGAAAATGATTGAAAGAATTGATAATTTGCTACAAAATTAGAAAAATGGTCTTGCAATTAAGTTGATAATAATTTAATGAAATACTAGGATTCACACAGCGAAAGGGGTATAATAATAGATGAATCTGTATGAAGAAACTAAGTACATAATAAATAAATACAATGTAAGTGCAAATAAGAAACTAGGACAGAATTTCTTAATTAATCAGGAAGCTCTTGATAAAATAGCTGAAAATGTAACTCAAGATGATATAATTTTAGAAATTGGACCAGGACTTGGCACTCTTACAAATATTTTATTAGAAAAAGCAAAAAAAGTAATTGCAGTTGAGCTAGACCCTAAAATGTGTGATATACTAAGATCAAGGTTTATAGCATATAATAATTTGGAAATAATAAACGAAGACATATTAAAATTAGATATAAATGAAATCGCACCAAATGCGAAAATAGTGGCAAATTTACCATATTACATTACAAGTTCAATAATAATGTATCTTTTGAAAAGTAATGTAAAAGATATAACAGTTTTGATACAAAAAGAAGTAGCAGAGCGAATCACAGCAAAGCCAGGCGAAAAGTTAGCAGGAGCCATAACGTATTATGTTGATTATTATGCAGATAGCAAAATTGTCGGAAATGTAGACTCCAAAAGTTTCATACCAAGCCCAAATGTAGAATCATCAATTGTAAGATTAATGAAGTTAGACGAGCCTAGAGTAAAAGTAAAAGACGAAAAACTTTTATTTAATTTAATTAAAGAAAATTTTACAAAAAGAAGAAAAACGATATTAAACTCACTATCTCCAATTATAGAAAAAGAAAGATTAAAAGATATTTTAAAACAGTTAAAAATAAGCGAAAACATTAGAGGAGAAGAACTTACATTAGAACAATATGCAGAAATTACAAATTTATTATTTGAGTAATGACATTATTGAATGCTACTAGGTAGGTGGCTACTGAATACTAGAAATATTGATAGTATTAAAATTATAGGATTAGTAAATCAGAAAGGAAAAAAATGAACCAAATATTAGTATCACAAAAAGTATATGTGACTAGAGAAATGAAAAGAAAAAGAAAAATATACAAAATATTGTATATCATATCTGTTATTACGGTTATAATCCTTTCTATATATTATATTATTGCAGAAAGGAATAAATCAGTTCAAGAAGGATATTCTTATGAAATAATGCAACAAATGGGAGATAATACAATAATAGAAGAAAGAGCAATAGTAATTGCGCTAGATGACAACTCAGATGATTCTCAAGTTATTCCAATCGAAAATGAGAATCAAGAAAATAATGGTCCACAATCACAAGAAATAACAGCAAGTAATGGGCAAACATATCAGACTGAAGGAACACTAAGCGTGCCAAGTATAGGAATAAGTTATCCAATATTGACAGAAGAAAGTGAAGAATTATTAAAAGTTTCTCTATGTAAATATTGGGGACCAAGTCCAAACGAAATAGGAAATTACTGCATTGTAGGACATAACTATGCAAGTGGAAAAATGTTTGGTAAATTATCAATGGTAAATGTAGGAGATGAAGTTAATTTAACTGATTTATCAGGCAGAACTATTACTTATTCTGTATATAATAAATATCCTGTTGAACCAACAGATGTTAGCTGCACCAGCCAACTAACTAATGGACAAAAGGAACTTACACTTATCACTTGCACTGATTATGGAAAGAGAAGATTGGTCGTAAAAGCAAGAGAAATTTAATAAATAAAAAATTACAAAAAATAATTGTAAAATATTGTAAGTTATAGTATAATAAAAATATCCTTTTCATAAAGGAAATCTTT
>CANRBO010000086.1 GCA_947628885.1 uncultured Clostridia bacterium
CTAATTAAACCATTATCTCCTAATGCCATATTCAATGCTACTCCCGCTAAAATTAGCATTATAACTATTGTAACCACTAGAGCAACCAATGTCACACCTCGTTCACGCATCTTTCTAAGTTTAACTTCATTTAATTTAACTTCGTTCATTTCGTTCTCCCTTCTTTCTTTTATTTTGATTTTGTTCCATTTTCTTTCATCTAGTTTACTTTCTCTCATTTTATCTTGTATCATCCGTTCCTCTCCCCCAATTCTTGATTTTTCATCTGTTTCACTTTCATTTTTTTCTTTTTTCTCCTTTCTCATATTTTACTATTTATTTTTTTATTAATTAATAATTATTGATTTTCTAAATCTTAAAAATATTATAGTTGAAGCAGCCGCGCTAGACCCAACTGAAAATACAAAGCACAGAAAAACTATGTATTCTAGCTTTCACTAAAACACATAGTTCTACCACGTCCATTTATATTTATTTTTTCAATACTTTCTATGATATTAATATTATTAATATCATTGGTCTTGTTTATATTATAATTGTTTCTGTTTTCAAGGTCACTTAATAAGCCTACATTTTTACTTTCTAAAATGCAACTCTCTCTCTCTCTCTCTCTCTCTCTCTACAGTTCCAAGGCTTTTAAGCTTTTTCATTTAATTTTATCCTTTCTTTATTTTTTACAAGTTTGCAATCTTTTTTCTATTTAAATTTTACCATATTAATTTTCGTTGTTCAATACTCATTATAAAATGTCATGCATTTGTAATATTTACGTTCTTTTTTTTCGGCTGTGAATTGTAAATATTTGCGATTACTATTGTAACTATTTGTGCTTACCATTTGAAATCCTTTATTCTATATTTTTAAATATTGGGTCTAAGTTTATTCCTATCAATGCTCCTTTTGATATATATACTTCATTTATTCGATTTTTTAATTGCTTCATAAATGGCTCTATTTGTTCTTTTGAATAATTATTTAATATTGCTGAACTGTTTGGATCGAACGTGTCTATTACTCCTATGTCATTTGTAAACTGCGTTGTTCCTTTATATGAGTAATTTACCACCTTTATTCCGTTTACAGTTGTGATGTCAATTATGTTTTGGCAATTATTTTCTTCTACAGTTCCTTCTTGTCTACTTTTTATTGAAATTGATTTTTCTATATCATCTTCCATGTAAGAATATTTTAATACTTTGCTGTCTCCTTCTTTTCCTATCGTTAATTTTTTATCATCTAGCTCAAATATTATTATTTCTTTATCATCTTCATTTAGATGTATTAGGCTAAATATTCTATCATTTATTTTAATTGTTGTTTTCATATTTTTTTGTCTATGTTCGCTTACGCTGATTTCTATATTTTCTGCACTTTCAGGATTTACTCTTAATTCTTCAAGCTTTTCTCTCATTTTTATATTTAACGTATTTATGTCTGTATATTGTTCATCCAAATTTAACAATCTAAATTTAGATGTAAGGTAATTCATCATAATACTGTCTTGTGTAAGCTTTGACAACAATTCTGATTGTACTTCTGCACTTTCTTTGCCTTCTAATTTTAGTGTATATGTGTTTACATTATAACTTTGACCTTCTATTTGCAATTTTTCTGAATTTTTACTAAATGATGAATCTTGGCTGATATTTTTTAATAAGTCGTAATAAGATTCTATATGATTTTTTTCTACTTTTGATGCGTCTAAAATTTTATCGAATTGCAATTCTGTTATTTCATTTGGCACATACATATCTCCAATTATTGCTGATGAAATTGCCTGCAAATTTTCATTTTTTATTCCTATATAAGCATTTGAGATTAATGAACTACTAAATGCATATATATCCTTGTCCCTTGCTAAATCCAAATCAAATAATTCTGTGTTACTGCTGTTGATTTTAATAGTGTATTTTGCTTTTTCTTTTTGCTTATTTATCCTTCCGTCAATTGTGCATTTTAATTTATCCATTATGCTACTGTCTGCAATATTTGATGATGACTGTACTATCATTGATCCGTTTACAATGTATGGGGTTGTTTGTTTTGCTTTTTTATAACTTTCGTTGTCAGTATCATTTAATATTTCTAAACTATTACTTGCAGTTCTAAAATATCTAAAAAAGGCTCCTCTTTTAGTTCTGAATATATCAGTGAAAAAGAACAGTATCGCAATAGTTACTGCTAATATAATAATTATTGTAGTTATAATAATTATTTTTAATTTTAGATTTTTATGTTTCATTTGTTTTTAATGATTTTAGTTTAAAATCATTGTCTCCTTTCAGCGATTTCTTTAATTTATTTTTTTTCTTTGATTCAATACTTCATACATTACAATTCCTGCTGATACTGATGCATTTAATGAGTTGATTTTGCCTTGCATTGGGATTTTTATTAAAAAGTCGCAGTTTTCTTTTACTAATCTACTTATTCCAAATCCTTCACTTCCTATTACTATTGCTACTCCTGAATTGTAATCTTGCTCATTATAGAAAGCTGTGCCTTCCATGTCTGTACCATATATCCATATATCATTTTCTTTTAAATACTTAATTGTTTCTGTCAAATTATTTACTCTTGCTATTTTCATATATTGTACTGCTCCAGCTGATGTTTTATTAGTTGTTGCGTTTACTAGTGCCGACCTTCTTTTGGGGATAATTATTCCATGAACTCCCGTACACTCTGCTGTTCTGATTATTGAGCCTAAATTGTGTTCATCTTCTATCCCGTCTAATATTAAAATAAATGGTTTTTCTTTTCTTTGTTTTGCTAATTCTATTATGTCTTCAACTTCACAGTATTGATATGGTGGTACAATAGCTATGACTCCTTGATGATTATTGGTAGTTGCCATTTTATCTAGTTTTGCTTTTTCTATTTCCGTGAAAACGACTTTATTTTTCTTTGCTAAATTGATTATTTCTATTATTGAACCGTGTTTTTCTCCTTTTTGTACAAATAATTTGTTTATATCTTTTCCCGATTTCAACAATTCTATTACACTATTTCTGCCTTCTATTTGACAGTCAGCTTGGTTATTTGAGTTGTTTTTTTCATTTTGATTTTTCATTTTTTAACCTTTCTTCTCACTTGCTTTAAGCACATTTAAAAATGCTTCTTGTGGTATTTCAACATTTCCAAATTGTCTCATCCTTTTTTTACCACGTTTTTGTTTTTCTAATAATTTCTTTTTTCTTGTTATATCGCCACCATAACATTTTGCAAGTACATCTTTTCTTAATGCTGATATTGTTTCTCTTGCTATGATTGTTCCGCCAACTACTGCTTGAATTGGTACAGCAAATAATTGTCTTGGTATTTCTTCTTTTAATCTTTCAGTTAGAACTTTTCCCCTATTATACGCATTTGACTTATGTACAATAAATGAAAGTGCATCAACTGGTTCATTATTTACATGTATATCTAATTTTACCAATTCAGATTGTTTATATTCTTTTACATAGTAGTCAAGTGATGCGTATCCTTTTGTTTTTGATTTTAATGTGTCAAAGAAGTCATAGATTATTTCGTTTAATGGCAATTCATATTTTAGTGTTACTCTTGATTCGTCTAAATACTGCATATCAATATATATTCCACGTCTTATTTGACATAATTCCATTACATTTCCTACATAATCTTTTGGTACCATTATGCTTGCTTCTACATAAGGTTCTTCAATATATTTGATTTGGGTGGCTGGCGGCAATTCTGACGGATTATATAGATTTTCTACTGTTCCGTCTGTTTTATGTACTTTATATATAACTGAAGGTGCTGTTGTTATTAATCCCAAGTCAAATTCTCTATCTAGTCGTTCTTCTATTATTTCTAAATGCAATAACCCTAAAAATCCACATCTAAATCCTGAGCCTAAAGCGGTTGATGTTTCAGGTTCAAATACTAATGCGGCGTCATTTAATTTTAACTTTTCGAGTGCTACTTTTAGATTTTCATAATCTGCTCCGTCCATTGGATACAAACCACAGTATACCATTGGATTTACTTCTTTATACCCTGCAAGTGGTTCATCTGCTGGTGCATTGTCATTGGTAATTGTGTCTCCTACTTTTATATCTTGCAAACTTTTTATGCTTGCTGAAATATATCCAACTTCTCCTGCTGATAATTCTGTAGTTTCTACTAATTTACCCGGTTCAAAATATCCGACTTCTGTTACAGTAAAATGCAAATTATTTGACATTAGTCTTATTTCGTCTCCAACTTTTACTGTTCCTTCTTCTATTTTTATGTATGCTAAGGCTCCTTTATAGTCATTATATATTGAGTCAAATATCAATGCTTTTAGTTTAGCATCTTTATCTCCACTTGGAGCTGGGATTTCTGTTACTATTTTTTCTAACACTTCTTCAACATTAAGACCTGTTTTGGCTGAAATGCAAGGTGCATCCATTGCTGGAATTCCTATTATTTCTTCGATTTCTTTTTTTACTTCATCAGGTCTTGCGCTTGGAAGGTCCACTTTATTTATGACTGGCAAAATCTCAAGATTATTGTCTAGCGCCAAATACACATTTGCCAAGGTCTGTGCTTCTACTCCTTGTGTACTGTCTACTACTAATACAGCTCCTTCGCATGCTGCTAGACTTCTTGATACTTCATAATTAAAGTCCACATGGCCTGGAGTGTCTATTAAATTAAGCTCATA
>CANRBO010000087.1 GCA_947628885.1 uncultured Clostridia bacterium
AGATTTATCATAATTTTTATTTATTAAAGTTATATTTGCAATTAATGAGAATAGTGCAGTTGTTGTACAAACTACTAAAATAATCTTATTTGAATGAAGTTTTACACCCTTTTTATTATTTTTTAAATCTACACTTTGAACTTTTGATTCTTCATTAATATTTGGTATTGATAGCAATACTGCAATTACAAATATGAAAATGCCTGTTATATTAAGCAAATATCTTGCATAAAGTATTGGCTCAATTAAAATAGATATTAGTCCTACAAATAATATTACTGCAAAATACACTAATATTGCAAGTTTTGCTGGCTTGATTTCATCTCTATTCCAGTTTTTCTTGAAACTATACAATATGTATAATATAAATAATATTGTATAAGTCCATGCTATTGCATTTGGCATATCTCCGCTCAAATTACCAGTAAATTGAAATTGAATCATTTGAGGCACGTTTGGTGCTCCTATCCAAAATCCTCCTGCACTTTTTGCGAAATTTAAAACCACTCCAACCCAAGGCATATAGGCAACAATTTGAATAATAGCTGAAATGAACCACCTTCTTAGATTTTTTATAAATCTATTTTCCTTCACATTTTTATTTTTACATGACTTTACAATTAGATATATTAACAATCCAATATTGATTACAAATGCTGATGCTAAACCATAGTAATGTGTATATGCTGATGCTAAGCTAAAAATAGCAAATATTATCCAATTTTTATTTTTTACATTTCTATATTTTAAAATCCTATAGGCATAAATTGCCATAATCGTAACAAATAACATTGCCCAAGTGTACATCCTAATTTCTCCTGCATACATCAGACAAGTTGGAAAAAAGAAAGATAAAAATGTAAAAAATATACCTGCTTTACTTCCGAAATCTTTTCTAATATGAGTATATCCTAAAACGCCCATAATAATTAATGGTATTACTGAAAATAATCTGACTGCCAATACACTTCCGCCAGTTATCATTAATACAACTCTAACCATGAAATAGTACAAAACTGGATGCACATCATGCGAGCCTATCTCCCATATCTCGTTAAATGGATGTTTTGATATTGCTATTGTGTAACTTTCATCAAACCATATATTAGTGTGAAAACATGATAATAATATAAAAGCAGTTCCTAATATTATGGTTAGTAAATATATTATTTCTATTTTTTTATCTTTTATTTTTATTAGAGAATTCATTTTTATCGGTTTTGTTAGTTTTTAGTGCTAACATTTTCCTCCTTTTCTTTCTCTGAAACATCATCTATTTTTACGTTTCTATCATGCTCTATTTTTTCCCATGTTGTGTCTCTCTTAAATAAACATTTGAAATTTATTACAAGCCATGAACCTAAAAATACTGGATACATTAAAAGACCTTTCCACATATTTTTTATTGGCTTTTTGTCAATTATCATTATTACAATTGCTGTGAATATTGGTACAATAAAGGTTGGTATGACATATCTTAAAATATTTAATATAAATTCAGCTGTAGTCATTTCTTTGCTTAAATATATTAATGCATTTGATAATAACAATAATATTGTAATTACAAACATTGGCGCTGTGCCAACTATATATAAAAATCCGTCAAAATTCATTAGCGTTTTATTTTCTAAAGTTGCTTTTGCTAAATCTCCAGTATACTCCTGCAGACATTGCAAATGTCCAATTGTCCACCTTGATCTTTGAGACCATGAAGGTTTGAATTTTACAGGTTGTTCATCATAGACAATCGCGTCTGTTGCCCAACCTAATTTTTTTCCTTGTATAATCCTTTTTAAAGAAAATTCAATATCTTCAGTAAGTGTATTAGTATTCCAGCCTGTATCCCTTATACAGTCAAATTTAACCATAAATCCTGTTCCATTAATTAATGGCGAAAGCCCTGCATTATATCTTGCTAAATGATAAAATCTATTCATTGTCCAATAAAATATTGCATATCCTGCTGAAATCCAGCTGTCTGTTGGATTTTTAATATCTCTATATCCTTGTACAACTTCTTCTCCTTGACATAGATGTTTATTCATAGCAAATAAAAAGTTTTCATCAACTATATTGTCAGCATCAAACACACAAAAAGCATCATAGTCCATTTTTTTGTCATTTAATATTTTATTTAAAAACACTTGTAAAGCAAAACCTTTTGTCTGTTTTTCTTTGTCATTTTCTTTTCTGACAAAAACACTCACTCCAAGCTCTTTAGCAATTTTTTCTGTGTTATCTGTGCAATTATCTGCTATTACATATATATCATATAATTCTTTTGGGTAATTCTGTTTTTTTAAAGTTTTTATTAAATTTTCAATAACACTTTCCTCATTATGTGCTGGAATAATCATCAAAAACTTATGATTTTTATCAATTACTTTGGGTTTATCTTTGAATTTTATAAATGAACACAAACTTATTACAAGTTGATAAAACCAATATATTGATATTATCCATATTAATGCTTGCTGTATATAATATAAATACTGCATCTTTTTTTACTCCTAAGATTTTATATTTTAATTATTTTCATGGATTTCTAAATCTTTCATGTTTAAATTAATTCTTCCTTGTGGATCAATTTCAGTTACTTTAACCGTTACTTCATCTCCAATTGCAAGTACATCTTCAACTTTATCTACTCTTTTACTTGAAATTTTAGATATATGAAGTAATCCTTCTTTTCCTCCACCTAAATCAACAAATGCACCAAATGGAACAATCCTTGAAACAACTCCATTATAAATACTTCCTGCTTCTATTTCCTTAGTTAAATCTTCTATAATTTTAAGAGCTGATTCTGCATTTTCCATTGCTTCTGCGTAGATAAATACATGTCCGTCTTCTTCTATATCAATTTTTACGTTAGTTTCTTCTATAATTTTGTTTATTGTCTTTCCACCTGAACCGATAACGTCTTTAATCTTTTCCACTGGTATTAATGTTTGAATAACTTTTGGTGCATATTCAGATAATTCTTTTCTTGATTCAGGGATAGCTTTTAATATAACTTCATCAATTATATAACTTCTAGCTTTTTGAGTTCTTTCAAATGCTTGTTCAATTATATCGTAAGTTAATCCGTCTATTTTTATGTCTACTTGTATTGCTGTGATGCCGTCCTTAGTTCCACCAACTTTGAAATCCATATCTCCGAAAAAGTCTTCAATATCTTGAATATCTGTTAAAACTATATAATCATTTGGATCATCAGGCTTTGTAATTAATCCTGTAGAAATTCCTGCTACTGGTTTCTTGATTGGAACTCCTGCATCCATTAATGCAAGTGTGCTTCCGCAGATACTTGCTTGTGATGTTGAACCATTTGATTCTAATACTTCTGATACAACTCTAATTGTATAAGGGAATTCATCTTCACTTGGAATTACTGGAAGTAAAGCTCTTTCTGCCAAAGCTCCATGTCCTATTTCTCTTCTTCCTGGTCCTTTTGAAGGTCTTGCTTCTCCTACGCTATATGAAGGGAAGTTGTATTGATGCATATATCTTTTTGAAGTTTCATTATCTAAACCGTCTAGCTCCTGCTCGTCCTTTTTGGTTCCAAGTGTAACAACAGATAGAACTTGAGTTTGTCCTCTTGAGAAAAGTCCACTACCATGAGTTCTTGGAAGAAGTCCAACTTCAGCATTTAATGGTCTTATTTCATCTATTTTTCTTCCGTCAGGTCTCTTACTTTCAGTTAAAATCATTTTTCTAACACATGCTTTTTCCAAATCATGTACAGATGTAGCAATATCAAAGCTATGCTCTTCTTCTGCATTTTCTCCATACATTTCAATTGCAAGATTTTTAATATCTTCTGCTACTTTATCAACATCATTATTTCTTTCTTCTTTGTCAGTATTTTGAACTGCTTCATACATAGCTTGTTCAAATTTTTCAGTAACTGCTCGATAAAATTCAGGTGTGATTGAAAATGATTGATATTCAAATTTTGGCTTGCCAATTTCTGCTTTTATCTCAGATATAAATTTGCACATTTTTATAATTTCTTTATGTGCTTCTTTTATAGCTTCAAGCATTGTTTCGTTTGGTATTTCATCAGCTCCAGCTTCAATCATAGTAATTTTAGTTTCTGTTCCAGCAACTGTTAAATGTAATCTACTATTTTTGCTTTGCTCTTCTGTTGGATTTATTATTATTTTATCATCTACATATCCAACTTGAACAGCTGCAGTAGGTCCAGCCCATGGAATATCAGAGATTGAAAGTGCTGCTGATGTACCAATATTACTACAAACTTCAGGACTATAATCTTGATCCATTGATAATACTGTATTTACAATGCATACGTCATTTCTAAAGTCGCTTGGGAATAATGGTCTGATAGGTCTATCAATTGCTCTTGATACTAATATTGCTTTATCAGCTGGTTTTCCTTCTCTTCTATTAAAGCTTCCTGGTATTTTTCCAACTGCATATAATTTTTCTTCATAGTCTACTGATAATGGGAAGAAATCAACTCCTTCCTTAGGTTCTTTTGATGCTGTTACGTTTGTCATAACAACTGTGTCACCATATCTTACTGTAACACTTCCATTTGCTTGATTAGCAAATTTTCCTGTTTCGATTGTTAGCTTTCTTCCTGCTAA
>CANRBO010000088.1 GCA_947628885.1 uncultured Clostridia bacterium
GAATAAGATTAAATATGAAAAAATCGATCTTAGTAGGTTTAATTTTTGCATCAATAATTGCAGGGATAACTGCGGGAATATTGCTACATGACTACAGTAATTCAAGCTTGGAGAAAGCTACATTAGAAGAAGTAAAAAATGCAAATCAGTTAATCGCAAGGCAGTCCAATGTTATTGCAACTGCTACAAAAGAAGTGAAAACTACTCCAAATACAAAAATAGTATATGAAACATTATATTCAGGATGTAGCCATTTAGAAAGCGTGACAGAAGAAATTGATAATGATGATGTAAACAAAAATGAAGAATTTTTTGTAGACAAATACAAAGAGTGGAACGTTAATAATTTTTCGGAAGATATGGTGGAATTGTACAAGGAAGAAGCGGGAATATGTGATAAACACTATATTGTCAAAGAAAAGGACGGTCGTATCGCAATATATAACTTAGATTCTGCGGGAAATCAAAATTTAAAAGAAATAACTGATGTGTACATCAATTATTTACCGGAAGAAGATATAGAATTATTAAAAAAGGGAATAAATGTAACTGGAGATAATGAATTAGCTAAGGTAATTGAGGATTATGAATAATATAAAAAGTATCGCGAAGAAAAACTTCATGATACTTTTTTATAATTATTTATTATCTGTAGAAGAATTCTTTTTCAAGTCTTCCTTTTTAGGCAAATAGCCTTTCTTGTAGAAATGGTCAATATAACCAAGCAAAGCACATATAGCAAGGCATACAGCTAAAGCATAAATGTATACATCAAAATGTATTGAAATATCAAATATATTAATAATTAGAGAGCTCACAACTGCAATGTATAAAAGTACAGTTGATAATTTTCCATACCATTTACTAGATACGACTAACTGCTTGCCATATAAAAATGATGCACCTGATATCAACACTAATTCTTTCGCAATTAATACAAGAACAATCCATAATGGGATAATTTTCTTAATGTATAAAGAAATTAGTGTTGATAGCTGTGTAAGCTTATCAGCAAGTGGATCCATTAATTTGCCAAAGTCAGTAATCGCATTGAATTTTCTAGCTATATAGCCGTCTAGTATATCAGAAAATGAGGATAAAGTAAAAAGTATTAAGGCGACTAAATAATTGTTTAGTGAAATTGATATTATTATAAATGGTATAAATATAAATCTAATTATTGTTAGAATATTTGGTACTAATTTTATATACTTCATATATTATTTTACTCATATAATCAATTATGTAGAAATATTAAGCTATTTAATTGATTAATCCCTTTCTTTTAAATTTTTTATATGCAAATAAATCTAAAAATTATTATACTATTGCTGAAAATCTTTAATCTTTAACACTAAATTTAAGTTTTCCGTTTTTTATATCTATATATATTTTTTGACCATTTTTTAGTTCAGACCTTAATATCATTTCAGAAAGCTCGTCTTCTATGTATCTTTGAACAGCCCTTCTTAGAGGTCTTGCACCATATTTAACATCAGTTCCATTATCTAATAAAAATTGTTTTGCTTCATCTGAAACATACATTTTTATATCTCTGTCATTTAATACATTTTGAGTATCTTTCAACATCAAATCCACAATTTGTGTAAGTTCATCATTATTTAATGCGTCAAATACAACAATCTCATCAACTCTATTTAAAAATTCAGGTCTAAAAGTTTCCTTTAAACTTTCTTGAATTTTATTTTTCCTAAATTGAGAAGTTGAACCAAATCCAATTGAATTAAGATTTTGGTTCGAGCCAGCATTTGATGTCATTATAATTATTGTATTTTCAAAGCTTACAGTATTACCTTGGGCATCAGTTAGTCTGCCGTCATCAAGAACCTGCAATAATATATTGAAAACATCTGCATGAGCTTTTTCAATCTCATCTAAAAGAACGATTGAATAAGGGTGTCTTTTGACTTTCTCAGTAAGCTGACCACTATCATCATATCCAATATATCCGGGAGGAGCGCCGATAAGTTTAGCCGTAGAGTTACTTTCCATATATTCAGACATATCAATTCGTATAATTGAGTCTTCGTTTCCAAAAATCTCCACACATAAAGCTTTAGCAAGTTCAGTTTTACCAACTCCAGTAGGTCCAACAAATATAAATGAAGGAGGTCTCTTTGTGCTTTTTAAACCTGCACGATTTCTTCTAATAGCACGGCTAACAGCTGATACAGCTTCATTTTGACCAATAATTCTTTTGTGAAGATTATCTTCTAATGCAAGTAATTTTTTAGTTTCTTCTTCGGTAATTTTTTGAACAGGAATTTTAGTCCAGTTTTCAATTACTTGAGCAATATCTTCAATAGTTAGGCTTATTGGTTTCATCTTAGATTCAATGCTATTGATTTCTTGAATTAATGTACACTCTTGCATTTTAAGCTCAGCAGCTTTTTTATAGTCATCTGTAGAATCAGCCTGAGCAGCTTCTTCCTTTTGAGCTTGAATATCAGCTAATTTATGTCTTAAAACTTCCAAATTATATAAATCTTTGTTGTCCAAATTAATTCTCGAACAAGCTTCATCTAATAGGTCAATAGCTTTATCAGGTAAAAATCTGTCATGGATATATTTTTCAGCCAAAACAACGATTTTCTCAATTACATCATTAGAGATTTTTACTTTATGATAATTTTCATAATATCCTTTAATACCCTTAAGGATTTCGATACTATCACTAATAGAAGGCTCTTCGACCATTACAGGCTGGAATCTTCTCTCAAGAGCAGTATCTTTTTCTATATATTTTCTGTATTCATTTAATGTAGTAGTACCAATCAATTGAATTGTACCGTCTGCCAAAGAAGGTTTTAAAATATTAGCAGCGTTCATAGAGTGATCAGCATCTCCAGCACCAATAATATTGTGAATTTCATCAATAACTAAAATTATATTGCCAGCTAATCTGCACTCTTCAATGATATTTTTCATCCTAGCCTCGAATTGACCTCTAAATTGTGTGCCAGCCACAACAGCAGTCATATCCAACAAATAAACCTCTTTAGTAAGAAGCTTTGCAGGAACTTCGCCAGCAACAATTTTAAGCGCTAGTCCTTGAGCAATAGCGGTTTTACCAACACCAGGTTCGCCAATTAGACAAGGATTGTTTTTGGTACGTCTATTTAAAATCTGAATAATTCTAGAAATTTCCTTATCTCTGCCAATAACCGCGTCAATCTCGCCATTTTTAGCTTTTTCAGTTAGATTAGTACCAAAAGTATTTAAGATTTTTCTTTTTTTATTATTATTCTTTTTGGTCTCAGTTTTTACATTGGTTCTTTCTGAACCAGTATTTGAATTATCCTCTTTTTTTCCACCAAACATACCTGAAAAAATTGAACCAAGAGGAATAGCAAATCCCATTGGAGGATTTTCGCCGTCATCACCAAATGGATTATTTTCGCCCATTTCATCCATGTTTATACCTTGAAGAGAAAGGTTAGAAGATAAGTCCTGAAACATTTCATTTAACTGGTTAGTCATATTATTTATATCTTCATGAGAAAGATTGCTATTATTATTTTGGATAGTATTAAGAGGATTAATGCCCCTTTTCTTAGCACAATCATAGCAATATCCCAAAGTTTCCATATTTCCTCTGCTATCAGTTTTGTTTACAAAGATGACAGCAGTATTTTTTTTACAATCTGAACATAACATAATTTTGTCTCCAATCTAGCTAATATTGTATCGTAAAATTACAATTTAGTCAATAAAAACGCAGTATTTTTATGTGACAATACTTGCCACTGTTACCGTTTAATGTTATAATAATTGTAGATGAAATTAGAACAATTTTAAAATGTATATTGAGATAAATGAATAAAAGCGATTACGCAGAAAGAAAGGAATTAATCTAGTATGAAAAAGCAAGGAAGATATGTGTTATATGTAACTATTAGTTTAATATGTATAGTAGCGATAGTTATAGGAGTGTATGCACAATTTTTCAAAAAAGAGGTAGATAATGAGTTAGGAGAAGGTCCAATTGACGGTAATGGCACAGCTAATGTGATTTCCTATGCAGAAATAAAAGAAAATTTTAAAGATTTGTTTGCAAATGAATTTAGTAATGGTAGTTATAATGATTCAAATATTCAAAAAATAGACGGATCGAAACCAATAGTATATACTGCAATTAAGCTAGATGATGAAAGTGACGGAAAATATGATATTCATATATCAATACCAGTAATAAATATTCGTGGCGTCGATTATAATGAAAAAACTCAGAATATATTTGTGCAAAAGATTAATGATATTATGGAAAATGCCACACTATTTACAAGAGCTGATATTAATTACACTGCATATGTAAATAATGATATATTGTCAGTAGCAATAATGGCATCAATTAAAGAAGGTGACAGTGCCCAAAGAATAATCATACAAACATATAATTATAATTTAGCAACAGGCGAAAATGTTATAATCAATGATATTTTAGAAGAAAGAGGATTAGAAGAAAAAATAGTATCAAATAGAATAAATACTGTTGTAAAAAAAGCAGCAGAAGATGCAAAATCAATGCAAAGTACAG
>CANRBO010000089.1 GCA_947628885.1 uncultured Clostridia bacterium
CTTTTTTCTAATTTCTGTTTTGAAAACTAAAATTTTTTCTCCTGTTATTTTTTCCTTAAAGTACAAACTAAACATATCACTTCTGTAAAGTTCTTCAGGAAATAGATTTCCGCTAATTTTTCCATTTTCATTTTTTTTCAAGAAAACCAAAGCATACACTTTATCATCATCTAACAATTTGTCTGCATACTTTTTTATTATGTCAAATGCACCTGTTACAAAATAATCATCTGAATCACAGTCCATGACAAGCTCTCCAGTAACATGTGGCATTAGATTGTTTATCGCTGCCATTTTTCCTTGATTTTTTTGAGAAAAATATTTAATTTTAACTATTCCTTGTTTAATAAAATTGTCTACAACTAACTTCGTCTTGTCAGTAGAGCCGTCGTCCATGATTAACCACTCATAATCCACACCTGAATTGTTGTTTATTACTAAGCTTGTATAAAGTTTTTCCAAATCGTCTGCTCTATTGTATGTAGCTGTCAAAATTGATATTTTCATGTTAAATTTTCCTTCCGTTTTTTAAATAACCGTTTTAACTTGTTCTAATATTGCCTGATACTCACTACTGTTGAATTCATTGTCAGTTTCATTTTCTTTTATAATATCTTCAGAAAGTACCTTTTTTAAGCCTTTGTATATACCATTTTCTGTATTTTCTAAAACAATTGCCTTGTCATAGTTTTGGACACACTCTCTTGCTGGAATATCAGTTATTATAATCTTTTTATTAAGTATCTTAGCTTCTTCAATTACCATGCCATATCCTTCATAATATGAAAGTAAACAAAAATAATCAGCATTTTTTATATAAGGATATGGATTTGACTTTTCACCTAAAAGATAAAAGTTCTCCGTTTCTCCCAAATTGTCAATTTGTTTTTGCAATTGATATCTAAGTGGGCCGTCTCCGATAATATATACTTTGCTATGAATTCCGTCTTGTTCAAGTTTCATATGAACATTTATAAATCTATCAATTGCCTTTTGCTCAACTAATCTTGCAACACTTACAATATTAATGTCATTTTTATTATATGGCATTGTAATTTTTTCATTTGATTTCTTTATTATACTTTCATAATTAAGATAATTTCTAATTACTGTTTCATTAAAATTATCCCCATATTTTTCATTAAATTTATTTCTTATATCTTCGCTTACAAAAACTATCTTATCATATTTTTTATATAGATTTTTATCTAAATTGCTTTTTATTTTATCTTTAACTCCTTTAGAGAAAAATCTAGTTAAATCTGTATGTATCCATGCTATTTTCTTTACTTTGTCATTTTTACTTTTTTTGGCAAACAGCCTCGTAATCGGACCTTCCAAAAAAGCTATTCTTGTATCATATCCTTCAGGTGCTTTATTTGAAAAAAGTAATTTTAATGAAATCATTAAATGCTGTAATTTGCTGTATTCTTTATATGGCTTATTGTAAAGACTAATTATTTTTATTTTATCATTAAGCTCTTTTTTCAATTCGCCACCGTCATAAATCGTAAATACAGTTATTTCATAATCTTTTACTAATTCATTGACCAAATCCACCAATACTCTTTCTGCCCCACCAATGGTAAGACTAGTAATTCCAAACAATATTTTTTTCAAATGTGCACCTCCTTTCAATGTTTGCTTTTTCTGTGCATATTAATATGTCTTGATTTTTATCTAACAAATTTTTTATGTTTGTTTATTTTGCTTTTCATGCATTTTACTATTTTTTAAGCTTTCTATATTTTCCAACATTAATACATTTGTTACAACAATTACAACCATACAAGATGATGCGAAAAATACAAATCCGGAAACTGTTGCAAGTATTAAGCTTAAAGCACATCCTGACAAATACATCATTAATTCTGAATTAAGATTTTTAATGTGTTTTATCACTTGTACAATTGCATATACAATTATTGCTAGAAAAGCTCCTATAAAAAGCACAAATCCAATTATTCCAAAGTTTAGAGCAAAGCATGGGATTTCATTTTCCATACGCATTTCTCTAAAATTCGTATTATATCCATTTCCAAATATAATCGTTACTGGATTTTTCTGATATTTTACTAAAAATAAGTTATATATTAATTGTTGCATCCTATTATCATTACTTGCAATGTTATGTTCTTTAGTATAATTGTACAAATCAACAGTTGCTTGCTTTTGAGCATCTGACATATAGCCTTCTTCAATTGTATTATCCATTATACTATTATAGATTTCAAGCATACTTGTAGATATATGTAGCACTTCTCCTGTTGATTGATCTAAATTATTTTCAGCAGCTTCGTTAATTTGCTTTCTCCTTTGCAATGTCTTAGAACCAAGCAAGCCAACTGCTAAAATCCCAACTATAAAAATTGTACCACCTGCTATTAATACTTTTTTATTTTTACTAAATATAACTTCATAAAAAATAAATGCAGATAGACTTAGGAAGTATCCAAATAATCCTACTCTTGTGCCAATAATAAAGCATAAATAAATTCCTGTTAAAATTAAAGTAATTATTGAAAAAATACGCCATTTAATATTCTTTGACTTTACTTGGCTAAAAGCTACAAATGTTGATAAACAAAGTATTGCGCTTAGGCTATTTCCCGATTCAATCCAACCCTTGTATCCAGTGCTTGTTTCCCCATAAGTATAAGAAGAAGTATGAGTTATAATTGCAAGTAAAATCGAGCAAATGTACACTGCAAGCATAATCACTATCGACTTTTTCAAATTTTCTATTCCAAGCATTTTCTGCTCTATCTGCTGAGCAGTATCATCTTTTTGAATTTTAAAAGTATAATAATATGCAATTAAATCCACCATTATAAATGTAAAATTGCAAATGTATTGAATTTCTGTCATCATGCTTCCATAAGAACAACCCGTAAAAAGCGGTCTAACTATTAAAAGATGACAAATTGCATAAATAATATATGTCAATCCAATTAGAAATAATTTTAATTTTGTTTTGTTGTTTGATTTAATGAAAATACACAATAACACGCAAATAGGAATTATTGGTCTTAAAAATGTTGATATTGATATGTTAGTTTCAAACGCATTTCTAAATAAAAAGCTTGCTATGTCAAATATTGGGCAAAGAATCACAAATAAACACAAAATATTTTGTGTAGTAAATCCTCTTTTTATTTTTGAAAATTTTGATTTTTTTTCTGCATTTTCCATGACTTATTTCCTTTTTATTTTGATTTTTTCTGTACTTTTCATGATTTATTTTCTTTTTATTTTGATTTTTTCTGTATTTTCCATGATTTGTTTTCTTATTATTTTTTATGTTATTTTATTTTTTGCTTTAGTTATTTAAAGCTTAATACTTTAATTATATTTACTTAACCTAGGTAAGTAAGAGTAAATTCGCATGTACGTTTATTTTATTTAATTACAGTAAGTATACCTAGAATCTTGCAATAAAGCTTGTAGGTATGTTTATTAACAGTTTTCATGTATAAATTTTTTCCCGATTTTTGAGACAAAATTTTATTTTTCTTCCACTCAGGGAATTTAGTATTAAGATTTTGCCAAGTTTCATCAAGAAGCCTTTGCTTAGCCACTTTGTCTTTGATTTGAACCATCCTTTTTAGAGAACTGCAAAGCAAAATCCTTGTATATGTATATTCTAGCTCTTCTTTGTATTCATCATATAATTTTTCCTTCTTATAATAATCTAAAACATTATTTAACACATTAAATATATGACCTGTTTTGTAATTCTGCTTGTTTACAATAGAATTTTCTCTTTGTATATAATAAATCAATGGCTCTTTCACAAAACTAAACTTATTAATTTGCGGAATCAGTTTATAAAAAAATTCGACATCTTCATAATTTAGACCAACCGGAAATTCATTTTTTATAATATCCCTTTTAATTAGCTTATTCCAAGCAACCACTCTGCCATAAGTAAGCATTTCCTTTTTATTTTTATAAACTACCCCTGTATCAATTTTCCTTTTCTCATGTTTTGCATCTTTATCCGGATAAACCCAATAAAAATCGCACTCTACATAATCAGCCTTTTCTTCAACAGCTTTATTGTACATTTTCTCATAAATGGTAACATCAACATAGTCATCTGAATCAAGGAAAGCTATGTAGTCTCCTTTAGCATATTTCATGCCATAATTCCTAGCATCAGATAAACCACCATTTTCCTTTTCAACATAAATAATATTTTTATGCTTGTCCAAAAAATCATTAATTATTTTTTTCGAATTATCCTTAGAGCCGTCGTTTACAATAATTATCTCAATATCCTTTAAAGTTTGATTTACCAAAGAATTCAGACAATTTTCAATATAATTTTCTACATTATAGACTGGCACTATTACACTAACTTTTGGCATATTCTTAGATTATGTTGATTAAAAATTTCAACATTTCGTCCTTTCTTCGCTTAAAATCCGCATTTTGATATCTTTTCAATAATCTCCAACTGCGATAATTTTATATCCCAT
>CANRBO010000090.1 GCA_947628885.1 uncultured Clostridia bacterium
CCTAACTGTTGTTGACTAATCTCTTCAACCCTAGAGTTATAAAATAAATTATTCCTAACAAAATCACTATCATCGGACCTGTTGGGATATTTGTATAATATGAGATTATCAATCCCACAATCCCTGAAAATAGTGCAAATATCACCGATAGTCCATGATATGTTCTCATATTTTTTGCTATGTTTCTGCTTGATGCCGCCGGCAAAATCATTATAGAATTTATAAGTAATATTCCTATCCACCTAATGGAAATCATGACCATTATTGCTATAACAACAGCAAAAATATTATCTATAAGTTTCGCATTTACTCCCTTTGTCTTTGCCAAAGTTGGATTAATGCTAACTGCATTTAATTTATTAAATAACAAGCACCAAAAAACTAATACAAGTATAAATGCAATTGCTAAATAAATAATTTCTTGTGTAGATATGCTTAAAATATCTCCAATTAAATAACTTGAATATTTATTGAAACTCCCACTTTGTGCAAGTATTGCTAGTCCTAAGGCAATTGCAATCGAAGAAAATACACTTATTATTGTGTCAGCTCCATAGCTTGTCCTATTTTTTACTATATTTAATAGCAGTGCGAATATTATTGCAAATATTATCATTGATATATTCATGTTAGTGATACCCAAAAGCATACCAATTGCAATTCCAGTAAGTGCTGAATGTCCCAAGGCATCTGAGAAAAAAGCCATTTTATTATTTACTATCATTGTTCCTAATATTGCAAATATCGGAGATACTAAAATTATGGCTAAAAACGCATTTTTCATAAATGTAAATTGCATAAAATCAAATGGTAATATTGTCTGCATTATATTATAAACTATATCCATTTTTAATCTCATTCCCTCCTAAGGTTCTAAT
Source organism: uncultured Clostridia bacterium (assembly GCA_947628885.1). Taxonomy (GTDB): domain Bacteria; phylum Bacillota; class Clostridia; order TANB77; family CAG-508; genus CAG-793. Next base: position 879 of record CANRBO010000090.1, read on the forward strand.
CTAGTTGGATCTTTTCCACTCTTCTTTCCTTTCAAATCACATATTTTATTATTTTCAAGGTTGCCTATAAATCTTTCTCAAAGATTCATAACTATTTTTTTAGCTTACTCTTAAAAACTTTATACTATACTTTAAGATTTTGCAATTATATTTTAAACCCTTCTCTTAAAAGCTTTATACTATATTTTAAGATTTTGCAATTATATTGTAAAACTTTCCTTAAATTCTTTGCTGTCAAATACTTCTTTCGCAGTTCCTTGCTTTTTTATTACTTTATCTAAAAGGATTACTTTGTCCGCAAATTTTTGGACTAATTCCAAGTCATGTGACACCAATATAATTGACATATCATATTTGTTTTTAAGTTCTGATAAGATTTGATAGAAGTCATTAGTTCCATTTCTGTCAACTCCTGAAACTGGTTCATCTAGTATTAGCAAATTTGGAACTTCGTATGTTGCAATTGATAGCAAAATTCTTTGCAACTCTCCCCCTGAAAGGTTACCCACTCTGTGGTCAATCAATTTTTCTGCTCCAAATACTTTTAAGCTTTTCTTAATTTTCTCATATAATTCCTTATTTTTCTTTAGAAATACTGGCTTATTTGAAACATAAGAAGCAAACATATCATAAACTGTTGTTGGCATATTTCTTTCAATGTTCAACGTTTGTGGTACATAGCCAATTTTTATTTTTGCATTTTTATTTTCCTTCATGTCTATAAATTCTACTTCGCCAGTATGTTCAATTTCATTAAGAATAGCTTTTAGAAGCGTTGATTTTCCTGCTCCATTTCTTCCAATTATCATTGTAAGCTCACCACAATGAACATCAAATGTTATATCTTTTAATATCACTTGATTTTCAATATTTACAGATATGTTTTTAATCTTAGTACAATGCAATCCACAAGCTTCCATTTTACTAATCCTTTCGTTGTTTATTTTATTTATTAATTTGGTACGATTTTATTTTGATTCTACCAACTTTTATCATAGTTTTATTTATGTTCTACCAACTTTGGTTCAATTTTATTTGTACTCTACCAACTTTTATCATAATTCTATTTGTGTTCTACCAACTTTGGCTCAGTTTTATTTGTATTCTATTAATTATGTAAATTAAAATCTGCATTTTTTATAATCTCTAAATTTTTCTTCATAATATTTATATAATCTTCTTTTGAGCCATTTCCACTCATTGCTGAATCTAACCTATATATTTTTGCACAAGTTTCTTCTGATAAAATCTCAGCTGTTTTTGCATCATCTTCCTTGTCAATAAATATCACTTTAATATTTTCATCTTTCATTTTATTTATTATATTCTTCAAATTTTGTGCTGATAATACTGATTGCTCATGGTCTGTTTCAATACTTGTAACATCAATTTTTAAATCTTTCAATAAATACTCTAAAGCTTCATTTAAACATATCGCTTTTTTATCATTTGCATAATCATCATTTTCATGAACATAACTATCTTCTACATAAGCATAATTATTATTTTCAGAAACATAATTATCTTTTTCATAAATTATATTTTCGTATTCTGACTTTAAATCACTTAGCTTATCCACATATTGCTCACAATTTGTTGAATACACACTTTCATTATCAGGATTTAATTCGGCTAACTTCTCAGCGACCTTTTTAACTTGCAATATGTAATTATCAATTGAAAGCCAAATATGTGCATTTATCTCATCTTCGTCCTGTATCAAATTAGTGATGTCTTCTCCACTATTTATCACATTAACATTTGGGTACAGTTCTGTGATTTTTTCTGTAAAACTTTCCAATCCTTTTCCGCTTTGCACAAATACATCTGCATTTTCAAATTTTTTCAAATCTGCAGTATTTAGTGTATAATCATGAATACAGCCAGTAGTGCGGTCAGCCATATTAGCTATTTCCACTCCATTTGCTCCTTCAGCTATATTCAGTGTGATTACATACATTGGATAAAAAGATGTTAAAATTTTAAAATTTTGATCATCACTTCTATCTTTTTTTATTAAATTACTAAAAAGAATTAATAACACAATAGCAATAATTACTATTGCACTTAAAATCTTTTTGCTAGTTATCTTTGTTTTCACAAAATTCTCCCTTTGATTCTACCATGATTTATTTCTATCAAATAATTATAATTTTATGTTTGCATTTATAAAATAATTTTAATTTACTTTATAAAATCATCTGATGTTGTTTGTAAATTATTTTCAGCTTTTTAATAAAATTAAGCTAAAGCTATAATCCTAAAAAGAGCCGTAATCTTAAAAATTGATTACAGCTCTCAATTTATGTTATCATATATGCTTTAACATAAACATAAATAATTTCTGAAATTAGTCTTGTGAATATGGTAACATTGCAATATGTCTACATCTATTAACAGCTGTAGTTATATCTCTTTGATGTTTTGCACAAGCTCCTGTTGTTCTTCTTGGATGTATTTTTCCTCTTTCATTAACAAATTTCTTTAATTGTTCAGGATTTTTATAATCAAGAACTAAAGATTTGTCACTGCAAAGTGGACATACTTTTTTTCTGACTTTTCTAATTTTATAATCGTCATCATAATCTTTATTGTTATTTCTTCTATTATTTTTCTTATCAGCCATTGTTTTACCTCCTTACTGTTTTATTATCTATAAAGTTTAATGTATTGATTAATCAACCTGTCATCTAGCTTTGATTTTTTATTTTTTTATTAACCTTTCATCTTATTTTTTACGTATTTTTAATTAATCTGTCTTTTTTCTTATATTTTTTAGTTTAATGCATTTATTAATCAAACTATCATTTTAACCATTTCTAACTAAAATGGTAAATCATCTCCTGATGAAACTTCAAAATCAGATGTATCTCCGCTTCCTGCTCCTTCTGTAGCTTCTGTTCCAAAAGTATTATCAAAATTAGCAGAGTCTGAATCTGATCTTTTGCTATCTGCAAAATAAACTTCTTCAGCAACAACATCTGTTGCATATCTCCTTTGGCCTTGTTGATCTTCCCAACTTCTTGTTTGAATTCTACCTACTACTGCAACCTGTTGACCTTTTTTAAAATATTTGCTGACGAATTCGCCTGTTTTTGCCCATGCTGATATATTAATAAAATCTGCAGTTTGAGTTTCCCCTTCTCTAGTAAATCTTCTATTTACAGCTAGTGAAAAAGAAGCTACTAGTGTATTATTTGACTGTGTGTATCTAACTTCTGGGTCTCTTGTCAATCTTCCCATTAAAATAACTTTGTTCATTTACAAACCTTTCCTTTCTCCGATTCACTCATCATCTAAATTTTAATATCTTATCATTAAAATTATAATACTGAGGAATAACTTAATTTGTTTCGTCCCTACATTTACATTTTTTCTTCTTATTCATCATTTCTGACAACTAAGAATTTGATTACTTCGTCAGTTATTCTGTAATTTCTTTCTAATTCTACAATTAGATTTGGGTTAGCCTCGAAATAAAAAACAACATAAATACCTTCTTTGTTTTTTCTAACTTCATAGGCAAGTTTTTTCTTACCTAATTCGTCAACTTTCTCGACTTTTCCGTC
>CANRBO010000091.1 GCA_947628885.1 uncultured Clostridia bacterium
TGTCCTATTCTATATGCTCTGTCTGTTGCTTGATTTTCTGCTGATAAATTCCACCATGGATCATAATGAATTACTACGTCTGCTCCTATTAGATTTAGTCCAGTTCCACCAGCTTTTAGCGATATTAGAAATACTTTTACGTCTTCATTATTATTAAATTCATTTACCAATTTCATCCTGTCATCAACCTTTGTTTGCCCTGTAAGCTTTAGAAAACGTATATTTTCTTCTTTTAATTTAGTTTCTATGTATGGAAACATTGATGAATATCCTGAAAACAATAATATTTTATGTCCGCCAAATACTGCATTTTTTATTATTTCCATACATTGATTTAGTTTGCTACTTTCGCCTTCATAATTTTCCAAAAATAATTTTGGATGACAGCAAATCTGTCTTAATCTCATCAATAAAGCCAATATTTTTATTTGACTGTTTTGCACACCATTTTCTTCTATCTCTTCTTTCACTTCTTTCCTTGCTATCTTCATGTATGAAACGTAAATATTTCGCTGTTCTTCTTCCATTTCGTTGTTTAAGATAGTTATTGTTTTTTCAGGCAATTCTTTTAAAACCTTTTCTTTTATTCTTCTTAATACAAATGGTTCTATCATTAATTTTAATTTATATCTTGCATTTACGCTCTGCTCTTTTGTTATTGGCGTTTCATACAATGTTTTGAATTTGTTGTAGTTAAATAAATATCCCGGCATTATGAAATCAAATATTGACCACAATTCTGAAAGGGAATTTTCAATCGGTGTACCTGTTAGTGCAAATCTCGTTTCTGCCTTTATTTCCTTTATCGCTCGTGCATTTTTCGTATTATTATTTTTTATATACTGTGCTTCATCTGCAACAATGTATCTAAAATTATAATCGCATTTTTTGTAAATATCTATGTCTCTTTTTAACAAATCATAAGATGTCATTACCAAATCATACTTTGGTATTTCTTTTATGATTTTTGTTCTTTCTTCCAAATTGCCTGATACTACTATTGTTTTTAATGTTGGTGTAAATTTATTTGACTCTTCCTTCCAGTTAAGCGACAATGAACTTGGGCATACTACTAATGTTGGCTTTCTCTCCGATTTTTTGGTGCTTTCAACATATTTTAGTATGACTGTTAGAACCTGAACAGTTTTTCCAAGTCCCATGTCATCTGCTAAAATTCCACCCAAATTGTACTCATCTAAATTATTTAGCCACTCATATCCGATTTGCTGATATTCCCTTAAATCAGCCTTCAAGCCTTGTGGCAAATTGACATTTTCTGATAGATTTCTTGTATAAACATTGTCTATCAACTTTTTATAATCTTCCCCTTGTTTTACAACCACATCATATTTTTTCAAAATATTATTCAAATATAAACTTCTGTATATTGGAAGCTTTAGATTTCCACTTATTAATTCTTTATAACTTGCTCCTGTGCCTTCTGCAATTTTGTCAATCATTGATAATGTGTCATTTTCTGATAAGTCGATAAAATCGCCACTTTTAAGCTTATAAAATTTCTTTTTAAGCTTATATCTTTTCATTATCTCTTCTATTTCCTGTGGTTTCAAATCTATTCCTGACAAATCAATACTTAATAAATTATTTTCGATTTTAACTCCAATTGAGCTAATTTTAGGGCTTCTTACTTGCCTTTTTTTAAACTCATCTGTCGCTAGAACTTCGAATTCAGAAATGTAACTTTCTATTCCTTTACTCAAAAATTCAAAAATATAATCTTCATTAACCAACACTAATTTTTTGTTAGCATCAAGCATAAATCCGGAATTTTTAAATTTATCCAATGCTCTTGATTCTGCTATCGCATTTCTTGGAACTTTTGAACTCACTTTGTCAAACGGATTAAATTCAATTCCTTCATATTCGAATTTTACATCAGCCGTTATTATTCCGCTTGTTGTATAATCCAAATATGTCTTTACTTTTAGCTCTTTCGGCTTATATTTGTCAAGTTCGTCTTGATTAATTTCATCTACATTTATTCTACCTTCTAGCTTTGGTGCAACTAAAGAATAAAAGTAGGCATATTCGTCTTTTTTTAATATGATTTCTTTAGTAAAATTTATTCTAAATATGTTTAGCAACTTAAGTATAGATTTTTCGAAATCTAATGAACATCTATGTAGCTTATTATTTCTTAAAAAATATATATAATTTTTGCCTTTTATAGTGTAAAAACTAAATATATCTTCATCAGTTGTCAAGGCATAATCTTCGTCATTTTTATTTACAATTTTGAAGCTGATTTCCGGTTCGTTTTCCACAAATTTTACTCTTTCTGTTGAATACTCTGAGTTTATCTCAACTTCTTTTCCACTTACAGTTTCAAAAAACTCATCAATTCCCGTATTTGAAAGCAATATGTATGATTTATTAACCGAATTCGCATAAAACGAATCACTATTATCGCTTGTGTATTTAATAATTTCGGCATATTTTATCAAAAAGTCAAGAAGTGGCAAACTTTCCTTTTCAAAGGCTTCTCTGCAATGCAATAGCTCTAACTTCAAGCCATATCTGAACTTATTTTTATTAACCATATCATCATAAAATCTTGTTAAATCCTTTATTCTATACATTTGCTTTGAGCCAATTTTGAATTCCAATCTTATTTTTGAAGAATTTTGCTTTAAGATTACAACTGGTTGAAGTGTGACTTTTTCGCCGACATATTTTTCTGCTTGCTCTTTTGTCTGTTCATCTTCATAAAACGAGCTTATCATTTGTCTGTAAATTCTATATCTTTCTCCATTAACGTTTGTTTCCACTGCTACTCCCTTTCCTTCCTAAGGTACAAACATAATTAAAAAATACGATTTTTTCGTTCTTTTAGCCCTTTAAATACACAAAAGATTTTCTCTAAAATTCAAGTATAAATTATATTACAAAATAATCGTTTTGGCAAGTATATTGAATAAAAAATGAACCTAGACTGTTAAACTTTTTATCTAACAATCTAAGTTTAATTCATTATCTCTAAAATTTTTTTCTCTACAAATTAGCAATAGAATTTAATATTACCCGCGTGAATATGGTCTAGTTCAAAAATTACATGAATATATTCTTCACCATTTTTCTTTTTCCAATACTAGAAAATACGCCTAATATACCGTCAGGATATTTTGCAAATTCATAAGTCATTTTTTCACACTCCTCTATAACTTACAATTATTATAAACTATTTATTGAAAAAAAATCTATATTATACGAAATATTTTTTATTATTTCTGATTATTTTGATATTTTTTACTCTATCATGTTATTTTACAATATTTTACAAATTTTTATACTCTTTTCAATCACAGTTTTAAACAATTATATTACTTTACATACAGCACAACACGAAAACCAACGTCAGAGCCGTAAGAAGTGAGTACAATGTTACCGTTCGCGCGAACGGCCGGGCGGTCACCCCCTGCATCATTAAAGCCACCGCCGCGAGGAGTAACAAACATTTGTTCTGCTCTTTTGCTTGGATCTTCCTCTTTTGGATTTGTAACCTTTATATTATGTCCTGTTGTCCACTCCCACATATTTCCTGCCATGTCATATATATTATATACTCTAAAATCATCACATAGACCTGTTCCTAATTCTATTCTGTTTACGCCTTTGGTTCCGTCAGCTTTTGTATATTCTCCATTAGGATTAACATTTACACTTCCTGTCTCATACGTTGTTGCATAATCCCATGCACGGTTTGCCCATCCATGTAGTGCCCATAATCCATTTATTTTTTTATAATCTGTTGTTGTATTATCATAATAATTTCCCCATTTTGTTGAGTTTTTTATTGTTCTTGTAGTATCACTCGTTCCCAATATGTCATTAAATCTATTACATATTACGTTCCATGCTGGATTATCTACTAGATAACTTCCTACACTTTTACTTGCTTCACTATTGCTTGTTTTTCCTTCTTTATACATATTCTCTGCCACTATCTTTGAGTTTGGTTGGGTTATAAAATTCCATGCTTGTACTCCTTTTTGGCTTACTGGTAATAAATCTTTCACTATTTCTAACCCTGCGTTATTGGTTTGTCCTCTATTTGCTCTATTGTATGCTCCTCCACTTGATGATGTATAAAAAGTTGCTGTGCTTGGTATTCCTGCTTCATATCTTGCTATATAAAAACCTCCATATATTTTTAGGCTTTCCTTTGCTACTGTTGTTTGATTCATTTCCCAATCTGATGTTATTGTTGTTATTGTATTTTTTGCTTCTGTTCCATATTTTGCAATTATATTACTTATATCTGTTGAATCATAGTCATCACTCCAATCCGCTCCTGAACCTTTGCCATCTATGGCTCCTGTATGG
>CANRBO010000092.1 GCA_947628885.1 uncultured Clostridia bacterium
GGAAAAACAAAAGTAAAAATAAAGCAATTAAACCCAAGTTTGTATAAGGATAAAGAAGGAAATAATGTGCAAGCGCCAACTGCAACAAATGAGAATATGAAGGGAGTAACATGGCTATTAAACACTGAGAAGTGGGCAAACTTGAAAAATACAGTAAAAGACGAAGTAAAGGGAGAAATAAACTACATAGTAGGAGCGCCAAGTTTAGAGATGATGATGGATAGTTATAATACACATTATGGACTAACAGGGGATGCACCGATACAAGGAGATATAACATCAGGAGGAGAAAGGAAGAAACTGTTTTATAATTATGCAGGAACATCAAGTACAAGTACAAATGGATATCAGGTAGGACCAGGGACATCAAGTGAATATAGTAATTCTATTACAGCATATTACACGGTACAAACAGACCCAGATATTGATTCAATGTACTATCCTGGAAGCAGTAATTATTACTGTTTGGCTTCTCCGTCTGCTGACGCCTCTGGCGGCGTGTGTTTTGTTTCCAATTACAGCGGCGGGCTCGTGTACTACTACGACCGTCAAGGCTATTGCGCGTTTTGTCCGCTAGTTTCTCTTAAATCTTCTTTTGAATTAGAATTAAAACAAAGCGCCACTCCATAGTATTTGTGTTAAAGTTGTATCTGAGATTCAGATAATATGAATAGAGCAGTTTCTCATGCTCATTTTCTTGCATAAGCTCAGGAGCTTGTCGGGTTACACTATCTAAGCTCAAAATTTTACACACTAGACTCTTGCTAAGCTCCATTTGACTGGTGGTAAAATCAGCTCTGACAGGCTCTCGAACAAATTTTATATAATTTTTAACATTTCTCTTGACAAACAGAACATTTGTTTATATAATATAGCAAACATAGGTTCTGCTTGTCAAGAGATTTTTGCTTTTTGGATTTATGTAAACATGAAAGGAGTTACAATTATGATTACGACCTTACATATTAAAAATATAGGAATAATTGATGATTTAAATGTTGAATTAAATTCAGGATTTAATGTATTTACTGGAGAGACTGGTGCTGGAAAGACTTTAATAATTGATGCAATAAATATTATTTCAGGTGGCAGATTTTCAAAAGAAATCATTAGAAAAGGAGAAGAATATTCCTTTGTTGAACTAAATCTATATTTGCCTGAAAATGAAAATGCAATAGAAGGTAACATAATTGTAAGTAGAGAAGTGCATACAAATGGCAGAAATTCATGTAAAATTAATGGTAGATTAGTAACAGTATCAGAATTAAAAGCCTTTATGAATTCTGTAATTGATATACATGGGCAAAATGATAACCAAAAAATTCTAAATTCTAAGTATCACATAAAATATTTAGATGATTTTTGTGGAGCTAATTTAATCAAAATATATAATGAATATAAAGATTTATTTTATAAATATAATGAGCTAAATAAACAACTTAAGGATAATCTAGGAGATGAAAAGGAAAAGCAAAGACGACTAGATTTGCTACAATATGAATTTGACGAAATAGATAAAGCAAAGCTTAAAATAGGAGAAGAAGATATTTTAAATGAGAAAAGAAATTTATATGTAAATTATGAAAAAATATCTAATAGCTTGAGTGATGCAAATGCCAATATAGATAAATCAATAGAAGCTATGAATAATGCAGTAAAATCAATGGATAGAATTGAAAATATTGATGAAAAATATAGCACAAAATTATCAGAGTTAAAAAATATATATTATGAGCTAGAAGAATTTTCAAGAGATTTGGCAGGAATTAGTGATGATATGTATTTTGACAAAGATGAACAAAATGAAATAGAAGAAAGATTAGATTTGATTTTTTCATTAAAAAGAAAGTACGGAAACAGCATTGAAGAGATATTAAATTACAAAAATAAAATAGAAGCAGAAATAGAAAGGATTAATAACTTAGAAGAAGTCAATCAAAAAATAAAAGAAGAATTAAAATTAGTTACAGAAAAGATGAAAGATAAAGCTCAAATAATGCATGAATACAGAGTAAAAACAGCCAAGATATTGGAAGAAAAAATAAATAAAGAATTAAGTGAATTGGAAATGCCAAACGCCAAATTTGCAGTTGTAATTAAGCCAAAAGAAGAATTTGATAAACGTGGTTTAGACGAGATAGAATTCTTTATATCAACTAATTTAGGAGAAGATGCAAAAGAACTTTCAAAAATAGCTTCAGGTGGAGAAATGTCAAGAATAATGCTTGCAATAAAGACAGTTTTGGCAGACACAGACAGTACACCTATATTAATATTTGACGAAATTGATACAGGAATAAGTGGTAAAGCAGCTAAGTCAGTTGGTCAGAAATTAAAAATTATTGGAAAAAATCATCAAGTAATATGTATAACGCATCAACCAAGCATAGCTGCAAAAGGAGAACAAAATTATTATATTAGCAAGATTACGTGCAATGAAAGAACACACACTCAAATAAAGAAACTTGAAGAAGAAGAAATAATTAATGAAATTGCAAGAATATCAAATGGAGATATTACAGAAATTGCAAGAAAGCATGCATTAGAACTTAGAAAATCAGCATAAAAGTTGAAATCGTAAAATGTAATATAACATGTTACAAAGACAGACAATTCAACGACAAATAACAACTTACATGCAACATTATCAAGTACAGAAAATATATAGATCTGTACTTGACAATGTATAGCTCTGTACTTGATAAATAAGTGTTAAAGATATATAATGAAATAGAAGAAGATAAGCCAAATAAAATAAACAGAGATAAAATAAACAAGACCAAATAAAAAAGTAAATAAATAAAAGAAAAACAATCCAGACAAAATAAGCAAAACGAAATAAACAAAAGAAAAATAATCAAGACAAAATAAACAAAACAAAATAAGCGTAATAAAATAAAAAACTAGAAAAATAATGAAAGGGTAAAAGTGAAAAAGTATATTAAAATAATACTGTTATTAATATTTTTAGTAATTTTTATATTTTCAGGATATAAAGTTATAAATTACTTGATAGAAGCAAACAAAAATAAGAAATTAAATAATAATTTAATAGAAAAAGCAATAACAATATTAGACAATAATCAAGATGATGAAAATAAGATTCCTTTTAGTGTTGATTTCAATACATTACAGCAAGAGAACAAAGATATAGTTGGGTGGATTTATTCTAAAGACACACCAATTAATTATCCAGTTGTACAAAGCAGTAATAACGAAGATTATCTAAGAAAATTAATTACAGGAGAATATAATACGGCAGGAAGTCTGTTTATGGATTATAGAAATAATAGTGATTTGTCTGATCAAAATACTATTATATATGGACATAATATGAAAAATGCAACAATGTTTGGAACATTGCAAAATTATAGAAATCAAGATTATTATGATGAACATAAAATTATGTATTATTTCACACCAACAGGCAATTATTTAGTGAAAATAGCTACTGCGTATACAGCATCAGTGGAATCGGTATTATATAAATTAACAGATTTAAATCAAGATAATATTAACAATATAATGAAACAATCAAATTTTAAAAGCGAGGTATCTATTAATGAAAGTGATAAAATATTAACGTTATCGACTTGCGCGTATGAATATGAAGATGCAAGATTTATAGTAGTTGGGGTATTACAACCTTTGAGTGAATAAATGTTAAATAAAATGTTTACAACTTGCCATTTTTAGGGTATAATGAAATGGACTTAAAATTATAAATTAATAATTATTAATTATAAATTACAAATTATTAATTATTAATTATTAATATTATTTATGATACTAATTATATATTTTTATTGTATATATATTATGTATAGTAATAATTAAATGAAAGGAAAGAGAAGATGCAAGAGAACAATATCAAAAATGAAAAAACAAACAATATGAATAATCAAGCAAATGATGCGGAAAATCAAGAAATAACAGAATTAGATGTAAATCATCTAATGCAAATTAGAAGAGAAAAATTAGATAAATTAATTGAAGAAGGAAAAAATCCTTATGAAATTACCAAGTTTAATAGAACACACACAAGTAAGCAAATAGTGGATAATTATGCAGAATTAGAAGGAAAAGATGTAACTATTGCTGGAAGATTAATGGCAAAAAGAATAATGGGAAAAGCCTCTTTTTGTCATATTCAAGATTCAGAAGGAAAAATACAAAGTTATGTAAGCATAAATGACTTGGGAGAAGAAAG
>CANRBO010000093.1 GCA_947628885.1 uncultured Clostridia bacterium
TAGCTGTAGTGCAAGCAAAAGAAGGAGATTGGAAAAAGAGAGTTTAACTGCTGTTAATGGAAAATATCAACAAGACGTGTTAGATGCATTAGGAGTAATAGCTAGAGCTAAAGGAACAGAATCACAAAATTATCAAGATGCTGTTAAGTTAATAAATTCAAGAATATCAAATCTTGAATCAAATTTACATATAGAAATAGACATGGAAAGAGTAGAAGATAGATCAAAAGCTCTTAGCTATATAGGAATAGAAATAGCAGATGCACTTAAACTAATACCTACACCAGTAGCAGAAGAGCCAAAAGTAGTAGAACAAGTGCAAAATGCACCTGTACAAAACGTACAAGTAAATACACAAGCAAATACTCAAACAGTAAATAATGTACAACAAGTAGCACCAGTAAAAGAACCTAGAATTTCTATTAAAAAGCCTGAACAAAATACAACTGTTGTGACAGAAGTAGCAGACAAGCAAGGAAGTCCAACTAAAGCATACGAAGATTACTATGCGGAAACAAGAACAAAGGTTAAATCTTCACTATGGAATAAATTTAAAAATAGTAAATTTATGAGAGCTATAAAATATGTAATGAAGATAAGAATAACACTTCAATTACCAGAAGGTTTGCCTGAAGGAAATCAAGGTAATAAATAGAAATATGGATATAGTTACTTTTATCATATAAAAAAGTGACTATATCCTTGTAATTGTTAATTAGAAACTTGCAAATAGTAGTTCTATAAGTAAACAAAATTTATTGTTAAATATATTTGTACTATATGATTTGAAGTCATTTTTTATTTAAAAATATGTTGTAAGATAATACTTTTAAAAGAAAATATTACAAAAAGACAGTATTTGTAGTAAGAACGTAAAAAATATTAATATATTTCATAAATTAGCTTGACAGAAGGCAAAAAATATAGTAAAATTAAATTCGTGCATAACAAATGCGCCTTTAGCTCAGTTGGTCAGAGCAACCGGCTCATAACCGGTGGGTCCAAGGTTCGAATCCTTGAAGGCGCACCATTAAAAAGTATTTATTTATTCCCCTAAAACGCTTGAAATAGCTTGTTAGGGGAAATTTTTTATACTCTATGAAAGATCATCTATCTGCGATGATAGAATTGAAAAATATTTCATAAAGGGAAGAAAGAAGTAGGTGTTAGTATGAATAAGAAAATAATTATATTAATTATATCAATAGTAATTATAGTAATAGAAATATGTGTAGTAAAAGTTTTTGAAAAAAGGACAACAGAGGTAAGTACAAATAATGCAGTAGCAGAGACATTAACAGGACTTAAAGATATACCTGAAAATTTTGCAATAGAAGATGCAATAGAAAAAGGATATTTTGTTATAGACGGAAGAAAAGATGAAAATAAAATTTATAATAAAAATGTATTAGATAGTTTCATAAGTAATACTAGTCCCAATGCAGAAAATAGAAAACCTGATAAAATAAGAATAGCAAATTATAATTATGACGGATATCCAACAATATACGAAATAGAATACAAAATCTTAGAAAAAACATATATAAACGAAGAACAAAAAGAAGTAAATGAAACAGGATATGTTTTAACGGTAGATTCAAGTAGAAATAATTTAATACAAGGGACAGTAACTGTAAATGATGACATTTCTGGGAAATATTACGGTGTAACAATAGAAGAAGATAAAGGAATAAATGCAGCTATTATTAAGTTTTCATTAAATGCAATGATTAATGGTACAAATGAAGCAAAGCAATATGAAGATATAGAAATCACAAGATATTTATTAGATGATGAAATTATGTAATAAAAATAAGAGAGATTTAGAACTATAACTAAGAAATTAGATGATAAATTGAAATCTCTCTTTTTTATATATATATTTTTTTTGCTAGCAAACACTTGTTTTTATAAAACAAAAGTGATATAATAAAATAGCAAAGGAGGTGAATAATGTGCGAATATATTGTTGTATAGATTTAAAAAGTTTTTATGCATCAGTAGAATGTAGAGAAAGAGGATTAGACCCATTAAAAACCAATTTAGTTGTTGCAGATAAATCTAGAACAGAAAAAACAATATGTCTTGCAGTTAGTCCCTCATTAAAAGCATACCACATACCAGGTAGAGCACGACTATTTGAAATCGTACAAAAAGTAAACGAAATAAATTATGAAAGAAAGCTAAGAGCCAAAGACCATAAATTTGAAGGAATATCTTATGATGATACTGAATTAAAAAATAATAGAAATTTGAAATTAGACTATATTATTGCACAACCACAAATGGCAAAATATATGAAATACAGCACATCAATTTATAATATTTATTTAAAATATGTAGCACCTGAAGATATATATCCATACTCTATTGATGAAGTATTTGTTGATATTACAAATTATTTAAAAACAGCAAAAATGACACCAAGACAAATGGTAACAAAGATGATATATGATGTATTTGAAACCACAGGGATAACTGCAACAGCAGGAATTGGAACAAATATGTATCTCGCAAAAATAGCAATGGATATCGGAGCAAAACATATAAAATCAGATAAAAATGGTGTAAGAATAGCAGAATTAGACGAATTGCAATACAGGAAGATGTTATGGAACCATAGGCCAATTACAGATTTTTGGAGAGTAGGAAAAGGATATGCAAAAAAACTAGAAGCAAATAATATGTTCACAATGGGAGATGTAGCAAGGTGTTCAGTAAATAATGAAGAATTACTGTATAAACTATTCGGAATAAATGCAGAATTTTTAATAGATCACGCATGGGGATATGAGCCATGCACTATGAAAGATGTAAAAAAATTTAAACCAACAACTAATAGCATTAGTTTAGGTCAGGTTTTATCATGCCCCTATAATTATGAACAAACTAAGTTGATAGTAAAAGAAATGACAGATTCATTGGTATTAGACTTAGTGGATAAACATTTTATCACTAACAAGCTAGTGCTAACAATAGAATATGATGTTGAAAATTTAACTAATTTAGAAATAAAAAAATTATATAATGGAGAAACTACAACAGATAGATATGGAAGAAACATACCAAAACATGCACATGGAACGATTAATTTGAAAGAAACAACATCATCGACGAAAATCATCATGGAAGCAATGCAAGAACTTTATGAAAGAATCATAAATAAAAATCTTTTAGTCAGAAAAATATATGTAGTAGCCAATAATGTAGTTGATGAAAATGAATTAGAAAAAACAAATCAAAATCAGCAAATTAGCTTATTTGTAGATTATGAACAACAGGAAGAAGAAAAAACAGAAAAGAAAAAAGAAAATAATTTGCAACATGCTATATTAAATATAAAGAAAAAATATGGCAAAAATGCAATATTAAAAGGTATGAATCTTGAAAAAGACGGAACAATGAGAGAAAGAAATTCACAAATCGGAGGTCATAGAGCATAGACAATGGAAAATTATGAAGATATAATTAATCTGCCACATCATGTATCAAATAAACATCCACAGCTTAGTATGGAACAAAGAGCAGCACAATTTGCACCATTTGCTGCATTAAGCGGATACGAGGACGCTATTAATGAAACTGTGAGATTATCAGAAGAAAGTGTAGAATTAGATAAGGAATAAGATGTGAAAAAATTATATTGAATTAGTAAAAAAATATTGACAATGAGTGACTAAAATAGTATAATAAAATAGCATTGACAAGAAAGACATAATTATTACAATTTAATATGGGCAGATGGCCGAGTGGCTAAAGGCGGCAGACTGTAAATCTGTTCTCGTTCGAGTTCGATGGTTCGAATCCATCTCTGCCCACCAAAATTAATCATTGATTTTACTGCATTTCCGACTATTTTGTAGTTGTAGTGTAGCAGTAAAATCAATTTATTATTTTAATCTTTTCCATATATTTTTTTACTTGTTTCATTTCATCTGTCTTAAATTCATTGAAAACAGATGTATATATGTTTAGAGTGGTTTCAATATCTTTATGACCTAAAATAGGTTTGATAATAGCCCCCTTTAATTAAAAATGGATTGATTTTAATAAAATTATTTAAAATAGCATAATTAAAAGTAGAAGATATAAAACCAGTTATTTTTTCAATTGTACTTTTAGAATAATTAGTTATTGCTTCAAGAGAA
>CANRBO010000094.1 GCA_947628885.1 uncultured Clostridia bacterium
AAATAAAGCATCAATTAAAAGAAGAGAAAAAATCAAAACAAAGCTAATGATAGGTACTTTTAATTAAAACAAGAATTGAATAGTAAAATCAAAGGCAGAAATTGATAAATAGGAGTTTGTCAAGTCTAGTTTATATATATACTATAGCAAAAGTAGTAGATTATGTGCTACTTTTGCTTTTTTGAGTTGCAAGAAAAACGATATTTTTATGTGTAAAGATTTAATTGACTTTTAAATAAATAATGTGGTAGAATTAAATTATTAAAGACGGAGGCGAAACTATGTCGATATTAGAGTTTGTGTTGAATAATAAAGAATATTTAGAAGATTTAATTACAAGAAGTACATATCATTCAAATGCTATTGAAGGTAGCACTTTAACTTATGCTGAAACTTATGCAATCCTATATAACGACAATAGTTTTAAAATACAAGGAAAAGAACCTAGAGAAATATATGAAGCTATTAATCATAAAAAGGCATTAGAAATCGTATTTAAGAATTTAGAAGCAAATAAAGAATTTGATGAAAGATTTATAAAAGAATTAAATGAAACTATAAATCAAGACATAAAAGATACTAATGGATATAGAAAGGTGCAAGTATTTATTAATGGTACTGAATATATTCCACCGGAAGCAGAAAAAATCCCCAATTTAATGAATTATTTTGTATACAATTATAATCATGATGAACAAGATATTTTTAGTAAAATTGCAAGATATCACATTGAATTTGAGAAAATACATCCTTTTGAAGACGGAAATGGCAGGACAGGAAGATTGCTTTTAAATTACGAATTACTAAAAAATAACATAGCACCAGTTGTTATAACAAAAGATGATAGAGTTAAATATTTTGAATTGATAAATAATCAAGATATTCAAGGACTTGCAGAATTGCTAAGAAATCTATCAGAGGAAGAAAAGGAAAGATTAAAAAGATTTGGATATACGCAATAAAAGTGAAAAATACAAGGTAACAAAGACCTTGTATTTTTTGAACGGAAAGTATTAACTAAAATAGACAATTACTTTTTATTAGAACAAAATTCGATGATATTCAAAATCAAACTCAAATCTCGATCTGATAAATTATCAATTTCACTTGAAACTCTTTCAATAAAATAATTCTTTTTATTATACATATATTCATCTAATAACTGTGTAACAGTTACATTTAAAGAATTAGATAAATCAATTAAAGCAATACAGCCAGGAAGATATAATCCTTTTTCTAAACCATAAATATAATTTGCTGATAAATTACTTTTTTCAGCAAGTTCTTCTCGTGTGAATCCCTTTTCTTTTCGTAATTTACGTAAATTATTTCCAAGATTTTTTGCAATTTCTAACCTTCTTTCAGCACTTTCAACAGATTCCAAAATTATACCTCCATATATTTAATATTTTAGTATATTAAATATAAATGTAAACAAAGAAAACTGATAATTTTTATAAAAATACTATTAAATTAATAATTGTTTTCTCAAGCTTTTACCAACTATTCTTGTAAATTATTATTAGTATTTTTAGAAAAAATATTAGAAAACTTTCAAAAAAATATTTACATTTTTCGACAACAATGTTATATTGAAGGAAATAAATGAAATGTTTATAAAATTTATTTTAAATAAATCTTATAAACATATTATGAGGAGGAAATGATATGGGATTTATTAAAGCATTTGCTGGAGCAGTAGGCGGAACTTTCGCTGATCAATGGGAAGACTATCTAATTCCAATGGAAGGAGTTCCTGCAACAGCTGGAGTTTACCCAGCAGTACCAAAGGGAACAAATGCAGGAAGAGGAGCAAACACACAAGGGTCAGAAAACATAATTTCTAATGGAAGTAAGATTTTAGTACCAGAAGGAACAGCATTAATAACTATGCAAGACGGAGCAATAACTGGATTAATTACAGAACCAGGTGGATTTTTATATACATCAAGTGATCCAAATTCAAAATCAATATGGGCTGGAGATGGAATTGAGGCACCATTAATAGCACAAAGTTGGGAAAGATTTAAATTTGGAGGACAACCAGCAACAACACAAATGGCGTTTTATGTAAATTTAAAAGAAATACCAAATAATAAATTTGGTACACAGTCAGAAATTTATTGGGATGATGCATATTTAAATGCGCAAGTTGGAGCAATAACAAGGGGAACATACACATTAAGAATAATAGATCCAATCTTGTTTATTAAAAATTTTGTACCAGCAAATTATTTATCAGATCAAAAAGTATTTGACTTTGCAGATATGGATAATGATGCAGGAGCTCAACTGTTTAATGAAGTTGTAGGATGTTTATCAGCAGCATTTTCAAATTATACAAATGATCCAAGCAAAGGAAATCGTATAACAAGAATACAAGGAGATCAAATCGGATTCGCACAAAGTTTATCAAAAGCGGTAGAAGATAGCTATCAATGGAAAACAGATAGGGGAATTGAGATTGTAAAGGTTGCAATCCAAGCAATAGAATATGATGAAGACACAAGAGCTCTATTGTCAGACGTAAAAAAAGCAGATGCTTTGTCAGGAGCAAGGGGAAATTCATTTATGCAGCAATCAGTTGCACGTGGTATGCAAGCATCAGGTGAAAATGGTAACTCTTCAGGGATGGCTTTTATGGGCATGAATATGAACGCAGCAGGAAATGTTATGAGTGCAATGCAACAACCAGCCCAACCAATACAGACAGTGGGCTTAGCCCAATCACAAGCACAGACACAAGGAGCAGGACAACAAGTAGCACAACCACAAAATGTAGAACCAATGCAAGGAGTTCAATCACAAAATACGCCACCAATGCAAGGAGCGCAACCACAAAATACACCACCAATGCAAGGAACGCAACCACAAAGTGCAGAGCCAATGCAAGGAATACAAGCTCAATCTGTAGGATCAGCTCAAGAAGAAGATCCATACGAAAAGCTTTCAAAATTTAAGAAGATGTTAGATGAAGGACTTATAACACAGGAAGAATATGATGAACAGAAGAAAAAAATATTGGGGGTGTAGGAATTGAGTTTTAATCCAATATTAAGCAGTAATCCTAGAATTATAAACACTAATGAAGGGGCAAAAGACGGACAAGACAAATGTCCAAGATGTGGTTCTACAGATATTTCAATAAATGCACAGACAGGAAGACTGAGATGTCATTATTGTAGATATGAATTCGAACTAGAAAAAGTCAAAGCAATGGAAACAGACATTACCAAGCTTGAAGGCGAAATAATTGGATCAGGAACGCAAGATATTGTACAAGATGCTCAAAATGTAATGACGTTCAAGTGTAGTAGTTGTGGGGCAGAAGTTGTAATAGATACATCTGAAAGTACACAAGCAAGATGTCATTGGTGTAGAAATACATTATCTGTTAATCAACAGATACCAAATGGAGTAATACCGGATGTAGTTTTACCATTTAATATGACAAAAGAAGAAGCAAAAAAGCAAATAGAGCAATTTGTGGGAAGAAGAAAATTCTATTCTCATCCAATGTTTAGAAAAGAATTTACTACAGAAAATATAATGGGTGTCTATTTCCCATATATGGCAGTCGATATTAATTCGCATACAAGGTTTACTGGGATACGGAGAACGTAAGGTTAGAAGTTATGTAAAAGGAGTTGGCAGCAACGCAAAAACTTACTATGATGCAGATTTATATAAAGTCGAAAGGGAATTTGATTTAACAATAGAAGGGCTTACCGTCGAATCAAGTTCAGATAAACTTGAAAAAAATTCACATAAAACAAATAATATAATAAATAGTATTATGCCATTTGATATAGAAAATTGTGTAAAATATAATTCAAATTATTTAAAAGGATATACTTCAGAAAAACGTGATACAAATATAGATCAATTAAGTCCATTAGTTGAAAATCAATCTAAGGATATAGCAAGATTTGCAGCTAATGACACAATCAAAGAGTATGATAGGGGAGTTAGCTGGCAAGCAGAGCAATTAAATGTAAAAGGAAGACAATGGAAAACAGCATATTTGCCTGTATGGTTATATAGTTATAAAGAAGATAAAGGTAAGGAAAGTAAACTCCATTATGTTGCAGTAAATGCAAGAACAAAAGAAACAATGGGTAGCGTACCGATACATATGCCTA
>CANRBO010000095.1 GCA_947628885.1 uncultured Clostridia bacterium
GCTTAAAAGCCTTGAAACTGTAGAGAGAGAGAGAGAGAGAGAGAGAGAGTTGCATTTTAGAAAGTAAATGTGCAGGCTTATTAAGTGATGTTGAAAATAATTATAAGATAAACAATATAAATAATATAAATAATATTGGATTAAATTGTATAAATAAATGTAGTAAAGCTATGTGTTTTAGAGGAAGCTAAAATGCATAGTTTTATTTGTGCACAATTTGATTAGAACATTATATGCTAAAGCTTCAGTTGAGTGTTGCACGGATGCTTTAACTATAACATTTTAGAGTTGAGTGCTGCGCGGACGCGTTAACTACAATATTTTTAAGATTTATAAAATCAATAATCAATAATTAATAATCAGCAATTATTAATTAATAAAAATAAATAATAATTAAAAATTAAGATCAAAATGAAAGAAAAACTGACGATAAATCAAAAGAAGGAGGAAATGAACAGATGAAACAAAGTAAAATTAATGAAATGGGATTTAAAGAAAGAAAAATGAAAAGATTAAATGAACATGGTATTACACTTGTTGCATTAGTAGTAACTATAATTATAATGCTAATTTTAGCAGGAGTTGCAATAAGATTAGCACTAGGAGAAAATGGATTACTTACCATGTCAAGAAATGCAACAGGTAAGTATAAACAAGCACAGACAAATGAAGCAACTGAAATGAATACTATATCGGATCAGTTGGATGATTTGTCAAATGGAGTACGTCCTAAAATAGAAATAGATAATCAAGTAATAAAACTAAGTAAAGATAATGTTGCTAAATATTTAGGAAAAGTTGTGACGAATTATAAATCAATAGAAGAAAATAATACAGAAATAGGATATGAAGATTCTCGTTATTATAGTCTTCCTGTAGCAACAAAATACAGGTTATATTATGTGGATTTTAATAATAAATATGGAGACGGTTTTGGAACGGTATATTTAAAAGCGGATAATACAACAATTGTTACTGGTAGACAACAAATGCCCTTATTTATGACTGGAACAGAATCAACATCAAAAATAAAAAATTTAAATCCTAGTTTATATAAAGATGAAAATGGAAATGCAATTGAATCACCCAATAGTAATAATGAGAATATGAAAGCCGTAACATGGCTGTTGGATACCTCAGTATGGAATAAATTAGTTGAAACAGGAGTAGATACGGAAATTGGGGATAAGGTCAATTATGTAGTCGGAGCACCAAGTTTAGAAATGATGATAGATAGTTATAATACACATTATAACTTAATGGAACAAGGAAATATATTAGTACCATTTCCAAGTAGTTATAATGCTATAAAAAATGGAAAACGTGCAAAATTATTTTATAAATATTTACCTAATAATTATGGTTATCAAGTAGGATATGGGGTTTCTAATTCAGTCTATTACACAGATTGGGGTACTAGTAACTATACGGTTCAAAAAGATTCAGAAATTTCAGATTTTTATGATATGTATTATGGAAATTATTGGATTGGTTCGCCTCTCAACGAGGACAATTATGCTGTGGCATATATGGATAATAACAGCGGTGGTTATATTAACCGTCTATATACAAACAAAAATATGGGATATTATTGCCCATTAGTTTCTTTAAAATCAGATGTGCAACTTAAACTAGCCAATTAAGAAAATCGTTGATTTATAGATATTTATACGTCAAATGTTCTATTAATTCAAGGAAAATATGAAATTTGACAAATTCATTTAAGTTTATTACAATTATGCTAGAAAATATTATTTATGAAATGTTATGAATTTTACACAACATAAAGCACAGCAAAATATTAAGCATTAAAATAGATATTTACTAAAGAGAAGGAGTTAAGCTTAAATGAAATTAACAGAAGCTAAAAAGAGAGAAATATGCAAGAATAATATGAAATTGTATCCAGTTTATTTAATGTTTGCTTATGATTTATTATTCTTTTATGGAATAAAAGTAATATTTTTAAGTGAAGTCAAAGGCATGGCAAATGCACAAATCATGCTTTCGTCTTCACTTTTTGCTGCCTTTACTATTTTAATACAATTTCCAACAAGTGTATTAGTTAGTAGAGTTGGTAAACGTAATACAATGATTTTAGGAAATATTATCAATATATTTTCAGTAATTTCTTTTATAACTATGAGGTCATTTTTAGGATTAGTCATTGCACAGCTTTTTTCAGCAATAGCTTATAGCTTTAAGGCTATTTCAGAATCTAATTTACTTACAATTTCTATTCCGGAGAGTTCTGAGTCTGCAATGATTTTTACTAATATTGACAAAAGGGGATATTCAAGATATTACATTTTATCAGCAATATCAACAATTATCGCTGGATTTACATTTAATATTAATGGATATTTGCCAATGCTTTTTTGCTTATCTTGTGCTATTATCGCTACTTTATTATCATTTAATTTTGGCGAATTAGAAGATGTAAAAAAATCAGGCGTGACTTTAAAAGATTATATAAAAGAATTAAAACAGGGTTATAAATTTACAATTAAATCAAAAAGACTTCGTGCTTTACTACTTACTGTTGGGGCAATTTGCGGAATTGTTGCTTTGATTAATACATATCAATTAGCTTTAGTGCAATTTATTGGTGGTAGTTCTATAAGCGTGGCTTTTGTTTTCGCTTTTTATGAAATTTCAAAAGCAATTTCTTCACAAGGTGCTTTGAATTTTAATGAAAGATTTAAAAATAGGTCTCTTACAAATATATTGGCTATATTTTCATTTTGCTTGATTTTGTGTGGTGTTGTTACAATTATAAATATGCCATTTGCTTTTAAATATTCACTCATAATTTTATTTGTTATAATCATGGGAGCAATGGACGGAACTTCGCAGATTCTTTCTAAAAAGTATCTTAATAGTTTTACAAATGCTAAGATTTTAACCTGCATATATTCAGCAAAATCTATTTCAGATAACCTAGCAAAAATGATAATTACAGGAGTCGGTTCATTTATTTTAGCCTTTGTAAATATTGATATTGGTATCATGATTTCGGGTATTATAGTAATAATTTTAACATTTTTTCTATCAATGTATATGAACGGTAGAATTGGCTTGGATCCTGATGAATATACTAAGAAGGATATTTATATTAGGTAATGAATAAAAATAACATTTGTAACATATAATAATAACAAGCTAACAACAAAGGAGAATATAATGGTTACAGATATGAATTATTGGAGTAAAGTTTCTAAGCGTATATTCAGTCTTGCGCTAACATTACTACTCCTATTGGTTATATTTAAATTATCTGTTTTTTATATACCATTTCTCATCTCTTTTGTGTTAGCTCTTATTTTTGAACCATTAATTAAATTTTTAATGAAAAAACTAAAATGGACAAGGCGTGTTAGTTCTATTTTAGTGATTTTTGTTTCAGTAGCTATTTTAATTGGAATTATAGGGTGGGGAACAGTAACTTTATTTAATGAAGCTACAAATTTACTTTCAAATTCCGGAGAATATTTTGGAAAAATACAAGATTTAATAAATAATTTTATGAATAATAATTCATTATTAGAAAAACTACCAATTGATTTATCTGAGAGCATAACTAATGCTCAAGGCGAGCTTATATCAGGAGTTACAACATGGATAACAAATATACTTATAGGAATTAGAGATTGGATAATGAAGATTCCAAATTTAATAATGTCTATATTTTTTGTACTTATTTCATTGTATTTTATGTGTACAGATAAGATTTACATGATAGATCAGTTAGAGCACCATTTGCCTGATATATGGACAAAGAAAATATCAAAACATTTACATGCAATTACTTACAAATTAGGGAGATATTTAAGGGCAGAAGCATCACTTATTTTTATCACATTTTTAATTTCATTAATTGGATTGACTGTATATAATATTATTGGATTAAATGTAGGTTTTCCGCTTCTTATAAGCCTAGGAATCGCCTTCGTGGATGCACTCCCAATATTAGGCTCAGGTG
>CANRBO010000096.1 GCA_947628885.1 uncultured Clostridia bacterium
GTTGCTAAAGAACCTCATATTGTTGATGTTGCTAATTTTCTAAATACCGTTGGTGCAGATATAAGAGGGGCTGGTACTGATGTTATAAAAATAAATGGCGTTTCGAAATTATATGGAAATCATACATATTCTATCGTACCTGACCAAATCGAAACTGGTACATTTATGATTGCTGCTCTTGCATCAAAGGGAGATATTTTAATAAAAAATTGCATTTATGAACACATGGATTCCTTATCTGCCAAAATACTTGAAATGGGTGGCAATATTGACAATTTCGGTGATTCAATTAGAGTAAGTTATAATGGTAAAATCCAACCTACACATATAAAAACATTGCCTTATCCAGGATTTCCAACTGATTTGCAATCTCAAATTGGTGTTGCTTTATCAATTGCAAATGGGACAAGCACTATAAATGAAAGTATATGGGATTCAAGATTTCAATATACAAATGAATTAATAAAAATGGGTGCAAAAATTACGGTTCAAGGGAAAATAGCTACTTTTGAAGGTGTCGATCATTTAATCGGTGCTCCAATATATGCTAGTGATCTTCGTGCAGGTGCTGCTCTTCTAGTTGCTGGCATTATAGCTGAAGGTACTAGTGAATTGTATAATATTCATTACATTGATAGAGGATATGAAAATATTGAAGATAAATTTAGAAAATTAGGTGCAAAAATCGAAAGAGTAAATGAAGAATAGAAGTAGGAATTAATTATGTTTAAGTTTTGTAATTTATATAGTGGCAGTTCAGGAAACTGTTCATTTGTAGAAACTGATAATACTAAAATATTAATTGATTGCGGAGTTTCTTCTAAAAAAATAGAAGAGGCTCTTAATTCACTTAATATTGATATAAAAAATCTAAATGGAATTATCATAACGCATGAACATTCAGATCATGTTAAAGGACTTGCAACAATCTGTAAAAAATATAGTATTCCCGTATATGCTAATAATAGTACGTTCACTAATTTAAAACAAAATATTGCAGATAATAATAAAATCAAGTTTAAGTCCAATGAAAATTTTGAAATTGGTGATATAAAAATATTTCCTTTTTCAATACCTCATGATGCGGCTGACCCTTGCGGATTTAACTTATTTCATAATGATAGAAAGATTACTATCGCAACTGATATTGGACATATTAATAATAAAATTCTACATAACCTAGATGAAAGCGACTTTCTTTTATTAGAATCTAATTATGAACCTGATATGTTAAGATGTTCTAATTATCCATATTTACTTAAAAGACGTATCTTGGGACCAAATGGCCATTTATCCAATGAAGATGCAGGATTAACTGTTACTCAACTTGTAAAATGTGGATTAAAAAATATTATGTTAGGTCATTTGAGCGAACAAAATAACTTTCCTGAACTGGCTTATCAAACAGTTATGTCTAACATTATATCTAACAATGTTGATACAGATAAATTGCGAATTCAGGTTGCAGATAGATATAAGCCAAATGACCTAATTGAACTACAGTAAAACAGTATTAAGGTTTTATCTTTTGTATAAGCTTTCATTACTTATAAGAAAATGATAGAAATTGTAATGAAAGCCATTTTAATTAATATATATAAATTGTAGAGGAATTTTATATTTTCACATTTGGGGCACTACAATTTTTTTCTAACCTTTTTAAAGGAGAATAGTTATTGACCCGGTTAGTATTAAGGGGTACATTGACATTTTGGAGGTTACTATTCTTCTATTCCTCTACAAGAGTAAGATCTATTTATTTGAAACTATTGTATATATTACTTTTGATATTATTTTAACAACAAATTCTCTAACTAAATAATTTATTGACCAAAATAAAATCATATAATATAAGATCATTTTTAAATAATTCATGCTTTTATTATATCCCATATTTTACCATTTGTCAACATCTTTTTTTAATTTTTTTCGACAAATTCCTTTAAAGTCTTGATATAAAAGAGCTTTATCAACTTAATTTTTTTATTTAATTATACAAATTGCTGTTATTATACTTACAATATCAGCAATTATGGCAGGAATTATTACGTTCCTGCTTTTTTTAGCTTTAATTTGATTCATATAAATAGCAATTACATAAAATGTTGTTTCTGATGCTGCCATGATAGTTGCAGCAAGTAATCCTATCCTTGTTTCTGTGCCAAATTTTGCAATTAAGTCTGTAGCTAAAGCCATTGAGGCACTTCCTGATATAGGTTTTATTAATGCTAACGGTATTATTTCTGCTGGAACATTTAAGTATTTTAAAAAGTTTCCCATAATATTTGATATGAAATCTAATAAGCCTGAATTCCTAAGCATACCGATTGCTAAGAAAATACCTATTAATGTTGGGAACATTTTTACCGTCATTTTTATTCCTTCTTTTGCTCCTTCACAAAATAAATCATACACTTTTTTATTTTCTAGTAATCCACAAAATATAACAATTGTAATAATTAAAGGCAGTATAATTGCTGAAAAATATAACATATCTAATTCTTCATCCTTTCTTTTTTGAAGTCAATTAATTAATGATTTTTTCTTTTTCTCAACATAATTTTCGTAACAATTATGCCAGCCAAAGTCCCCGCCATTGTTGAAATCCATATTGGTACTATAATGTTTGAAGGGTTTGGCGAGCCTAATGCAGATCTTATAGCAATTACTGTTGTTGGGATTAATTGAATCGAAGTAGTATTTAAAACAATAAGCATTATCATTGAATTAGATAATTCATCTTTTTTTATATTTTCGTTTTGCAATTCTTCCATTGCTTTTAATCCAGCTGGCGTTGCCGCATTTCCAATTCCTAATAAATTAGAAACTGTATTTATTGAAATCGATTCCATTGCATTTTTGTTATCTTTAACTTCCGGATAAAGCCAATTTAATATAGGTCTAAGCATTTTCATTAGAAAAGACATTATCTTCGTTTCTTTTATTATTTTCATTATTCCACACCATAGACACATATTCCCTACTAAAGTAAGCGACAATTGTACTACATCTGACACTGATTCAAACACAGAATTATTTAACGCTTGAATATTACCAAAAAAAATAGAAAATAAAAAAGATATTATTATAAGTACTGGCCAAAGATAATTCAAATCAAAACACCTCAATTAATATATACTTTGGTTGTACAAAAATATACCTTTTTATTTTTATATATTTAACTCATTTTATAAAATGCTGATAGATTTCATTTTTATTTACATTTCTATCTTTTGCAATTTTTTTAATTATTTCTTTTTTATCAAAATCTTGTAATTCATAGAATTTATAATGTTCTTCTAATGATAAATTATTTAATTTATTTTCCTTTTCTATTTTTTCCCCGTCAATTAAAATAATATATTCGCCTTTAGGATTTTCTACTTTTTCTATTACTTCTTCTACTGTTCCCCTTATAAATTTTTCATGTATTTTTGTAAGTTCTTTTGCCACAACTATATTTCTATTTCCAAGTAATTGTTTAATTTCTTGTAACGTCGCAATTAACCTGTGTGGCGCTTCATAAATTATAGCAGTTTTAGGGTCATTTTTTATTTCTTCAAATTTTTCTTTTCTTAATTTTTTATTTATTGGCAAAAAAGCATAAAAACTAAATTCATTTGTATTAAGCCCTGATGCAATTAACGCATTTATTAAAGCGCATGCTCCAGGTATTGGAATTATATCTATATCATTTTTTACAGCTTCTTTTACAACTTCTTCGCCCGGATCAGAAATTGCTGGAGTTCCAGCAT
>CANRBO010000097.1 GCA_947628885.1 uncultured Clostridia bacterium
CGCAGCGTTTTCAAAATAACTAAATCTATGAAATTTGTTAATGTATAAAACCATGAATATAGTTATTTTTTCAAGCCTTGCTGTCGCAAATTTCATTATGCCTTCAAAGCCTTGTAATTAATTTAAATTACAAAGTTTGCATAATGCCATTTGAACTTGTATGAAATTTGCTTCATTCGCCCTTCGCTAACGCTTCGGTTGGGCGCTGCGCGGCATTTTCAAAATAACTATATTCATGTTTTTTTATAAATCGTGAATTAATCATAAATAAAAAAATCATAAACAAACAAAAATTTTTCAAACTTTTGTTTGACAAACTGATTTTTTTATGATATAGTATTTTTGTAAGTTAACGAGAATATTGAAGGAGGGAATAATAATGAATAAATCTAGAAGAGATGAAAATGGTTTAAATAAGAGAGAAAGAGCGATTTTAAAGTATATTGAAAAAGAAATCGTTTCAAAAGGTTATGCACCATCTGTCAGAGAAATATGTAGAGTAGTTGGACTAAGTTCAACTGCTACAGTACAAGGTTACCTAAAAAAACTTGAAGAAAGAGGTTACATAAAAAAGGAAAGCAAAAAAGGAAGAACATTGAGACTTCTTAAAAATTCAAAAGGAAGCAATGTAGTAACAGATAAAGACGGTGTATATAATACAAAGCAATTCTATACTAATAAAGAAATGGTTAATGTTCCAGTTGTAGGAAAAATTACAGCAGGACAACCAATATTAGCAATTGAAAATATAACCGACACTTTTCCTATTCCTATTGACTTCGTAGGTAATTCAGATTGCTTTATGCTTACAGTTAGAGGCGAAAGCATGATAGAAGCTGGAATCTTTGACGGAGATTACATATTAGTTAAAAAGCAAAATACAGCTGATAACGGAACTATTGTAGTAGCATTAATAGAAGATGAAGCTACAGTTAAAACATTTTATAAAGAAAAAGATCATATTAGATTGCAACCAGAAAATAGTTCAATGGATCCAATTATTGTTCCTAATTGTGAAATACTTGGAAAAGTTGCAGGAGTATTTAGAAAAATTTAAAAAAATAAGTTAGAATTGATTAAAAGATCTAAGTGATAGAGAAAAGCTAAATAGTAAATGCAATTCAAATAGTAAATAAAATAGTAGATTAAATGATAAATAAAATAATAAATCAATAGTAAATAAAATAATGAATCAAATGATAAATAAAATAGTAAATAATAAATTAAAATATAAAACAATTAAATAAAAGGATGTAAAAAATGAAAAGGATGAAAACGTTTTTTAAATATTTTTTAGCGTTTGCAATAGTATATATTTTAGTAGATGTACTTTCATATATGTTAATAAAATCAACATATACAGCTAAAAATTATGAAGTAAATATTGACACACCACAAGTTACAGTCAATGAAATAAAAACAACTGCTCTTAATGGTTATGTAAATGGAACTATAACTAATAATAGTGATTTGGTTCTTACTGGTAAAGCTTTGAAACTTGATTATTACACAAAACACGGTGTACTAGCAGGAACCAAATATGTATTAGTAGACAATGTTTTACAAGGAGAAACTATCAATTTTGAATCAAAATTTAATTTTGATAATGTAGACAATGTAAAAATATCTATTGTAGATGCTTTAGAAGCTCAGCAATCAGCCGACTGGGATATTTCATTAGATGACTTCTCTAAAGATAAGATTAACTGGTTTGTATTATTAGGAGCATTAATTGTAGTATTTGGATAAAAGTTTTTAACTCTTATTCAATTTAATAATGTAAACATTGCCCGCTAAGCTCATCAAAGCAATGCCTGCAAACTGCTAAATAATCCTTGTCGCCAATAACAATATCAGTATTTTTTCCGCCTTTGAAGTAAGTAAATACAGCATTTTCGGATTTACAGTTGTCACAAATAGCTGTAAGCATATTAACATTATCAGCAATACATAAAAGCTCAGACATCTTACCAAAAGGCTTTTTTTCTGCTGTTAAATTTAAACCAGCAATAAAAAACTTCTTGCCTTGAGTTGCCATTTTATCAATGATTTTAACATCACCTTTTAAAAATTGAAATTCATCAATACAATATATATCAGCATCATATTTTTCTAAATCTTGCAAATCATTTATTAAAATTGCAGGTATATCAATTCCATTTCTTGAAGCAACAACATCACGACCTGCTCTTGTATCAATTGCAGGTTTGAACATTTTAACATTTTTGCCAGCTATAAGTTGCCTTTTATATTCATTAAGAATATGTTGAGTTTTACCACATTTCATTGGTCCAGAATATACATTTATGTCTCCCATTTTATAATTTGTCCCTTGTATTAATATTTGAGTTTTTAAAAGGCTACTCATAAACCTGCAACAACAGTTATTTTGCAAATAACTTGTTTATGTATTAAAAATCAAGTCCTCTAAATATAATAATACAAGGAAATAAAACTATCAAGATAAAATCAAAAAAATAAAATTATATTTTTGTAATATAGTTGTAAAATAAATATAAAAATGATAAAATTATAGTGCATATTTTGAGTAAAGCAAAGAAAGGAAAAAGTTTGAAAGAAATCGAAGATATTTTAAAAAGTGAAAATATTAAATACAATGAGCCGATGTCTAAACACACTTCATTTAAAGTAGGTGGACCTGCAGAAATATTTACATATATAGACTCAATATCTGATTTGAAAAAAGTTTTAGATTTATGTAAAGAAAAAAAGTTGCCAATCACAATAGTTGGCAATGGAAGTAATTTGCTTGTTTCAGATGAAGGAATTAAAGGCGTTGTTATTAAATATACAGCAAATGAGATAAAAATTGATAGGAAAAATGGAAAGGTTGTATGTAGTGGCGGAGTTATTAATAGCGTATTAGCTATGCAGCTTAAAGAAAGTGAACTATCGGGATTTGAATTTGCTGCAAGTATTCCGGGAACCATAGCAGGTGCGATATACATGAACGCAGGCGCCTTTGGAAGTGAAATGAAAGACATAGTTAATTATGTGAAATATATTGATATTTCAACTGGAGAGATGATAACTTTACATAATAATAAATTGGAATTTGGTTACAGAAAATCTATATTTGAAAAAATTAATGGAGTAATTGTTGAAACAGAGATGCAGTTACATCATGATGACAAAGCAAATATAGAAAATAAAATGATACAATACAAAGAAAAAAGGCTTGAAAGTCAACCATTAGAATATCCAAGTGCTGGAAGCACTTTTAAAAGGGGAGAGGACTTTATATCTGCTAAATTAATTGATGAAGCTGGACTTAAAGGATACACAATAGGCGGAGCTCAAGTGTCAACCAAACACGCTGGATTTATAGTAAATACAGGTAATGCAACAGCAAAGGATATATTAGAATTAATAGAATATGTAAAAAAAGTAGTATACGATAAATTTAATAAAAAATTAGAAATTGAAGTAAAAATAATTTAAATAATAAAATAAGATGATAATAAAAATCAAATAATCAGATAATATGATAATAAAAAATAATCTATAAAATATACAGATAAAAAAATAAGAATTAATAAAAATGATTGGTTATAAAGAAAGGAAATAATTAGTTGTAATGAAAGGTTTTTTTAAATGGTTTAAAGGGAAAGCGAAAATAAAAAGGTGGATATTGTTAATTTTAATAGGAGTTGTATTAGTTTGCTATGGAATAGCAAAGC
>CANRBO010000098.1 GCA_947628885.1 uncultured Clostridia bacterium
CTAAAACCATATTATAGCAATTCACTTTTCTCATCTCCTTATTACTATTATATGATATTTATTGAATATTATTCATGTTCTAGTAACATTTTAACATATTTTTTTATAAAAGTCAATTTTAATTACATTATAAGCAGTCAGAAGTCTTTTTTTTATATCCATTTCACTCACTTTTCTTAATTATTGTTGGAAGTGCATTATATGTATCTGTTGAAATTAAACTTTTAGACACCACTACTCCATTTTTTAATAATGACTTATAAGTTTCACTTGTGCAACCGTTTTCTCCTCTTTGAGTTGTTATTTCCGTACCTTTTTTTAGAGTAGTATCTGTTTGATATTCTGTTTTACTTGCTATGATACTTGTTACATTAGATTCTATAATAACTGTATAATCATCATCTTGTTTTATTCCATATATCTCTATTGTTGCTACACCGTCTCCTACTTTTGTTTCTATTTTAATAGGATATTTTCTATTGTTTTTAAATTTAAAATCAAGTGCTCCCCACGAAACCGTTGCATCTCTTCCTTCAGGAACATACGAGGTTTTGAAATAATGATTATGTCTATCTGTAACTTCAAGATTTGCTAATAGCACACTATTATATAATGTAGAAGATAGCTGGCATATTCCACCGCCAACGCTAAGCACTACTTCTCCGCCTGCATACGCTTTAGCTTCTTTGAAACCATTTTCTATAGTTCTTTTTCCAATTGTTTGATTGTATGAAAATTCTTCTCCTGGATTTACTATTTTTCCATTTAGTTTGCTGGCTGCTAGAACTAAATTATTGTCTCTGTTAGTATTGCTTGCATCATAGTTAGTTGTATATGTTGATAATAAATTTGGAAAAGCATTTTCTCCTAAATCAGCTACCTTCTTATTTGCTTCTGTTATTTTTAATGGTAAAATATATTCGTCTTTTTCTTCTGCCAAAATATTTTTTGCTTCATCAATTGATATTCCAAGTTCTACTCCATTTTCATCTGCGTGTACTTCTAAAGGATCTTTGCTTAAATAAGCATCTTGTGGATCTTTTTTTATCTTTTCGGCTATTTGTGCAATATCTATTTCTTCAGGTTTTTCTTCTGTTACAGGTATTTCAATTACATTATTTATTTCATTAAGATTTTCTATATTTTCTATAATTTCTTTTTTTAGTTCATCTTTATTTATTAATACGCCTTGCTTTCCTTTTGAGATAATGAGTTCATCGCCTTCTACTGAATAGCTTGCGTCGATTTTCGTATCAGGCAATTTGCTCTCTATATCGTTTATGCATACTTCCAAGTTATGTTCATTTATATTGTAATTAATGTCAACATCCTTTTTTATAAAATTACTAAATAAAATCGCGTAATTATTTGCAAATATATTTCCGACTCTTCCTATTCCAAAGGCTTTTTCAATACTTTTTTCTATTTCAGGATTTACGCCTAATTGTTCGAAAGAAATGTTTAGTTCAAAATCGTTGTGTTTTAGCAAGATGCCATTTAATTGCTTTTGTCTATATAATTTTTTTATGATTTCTTCCGCTTCTTGCCTTTCTTTTTTTGAAACTTCTACTCCACCGACTGAGATATTTTTGTATATTTTATTATTTCCTATATTTATCAGGCTAAAAAACACCGATACAATCATAAGAATTGCTATTATTATTCCTATTTTTAATATTATACTCATTTTTATTTTTTTCATTTCTACTCTCCTCGAAACAGAAAATTTTACTATTTTCTATCATGCAAAAATCTAGCTGAAAATGTTGTAATTATTCTTCAATCTTTGTATAAATATATTTAATATACTCTTTTTTATGTATCTAGTTGTTTTGTCCCTAGGTTTCTATCATAATTATATTAGCATAACTAAATTTATTTTACAATTAGACTAGACTTTTTTTTTTAGTTTTTATATAATTACCTTATAAAATTGCATTTAACTTTTTTATAATTAGTATTAAATTTTATGTATATTAGTGAGGAAATTATGATTGGTGATTTATTAGAAAAAATAAGAAAAGATAAAAAAATTTCAAAAACAGATTTAGCCAAAGTTACTAATATTAATGTTGGTCATCTTTCACATATAGAAAAAGGTGAAAGGAATCCAAGTCATAAGGCTTTGAAGAGTTTATGTGATGCACTAGATGTTCCTTTTCAACCACTTTTGTACACCTACGACAAAAATTTGACAGTTGAGCAAAAGGAATACAATGCTCCTGAGCATATTAAATATGACGGCATACCAATTGTTTCATCTATTGACGGATTTATGGCTTGTCCTGCTGAAATGCGTTCTGCTTCGTTTGTGTTAAAAGTAAATAGTGATGAAATGAGTCCAAAATTAAAGCAAGATTCATTAGTATATATAGAAATGAATACTCCGCTTAATAGCAAGGATATTGGCTTGTTTGAATATGAAGGAAAATTAATTTTTAGAAAATTTATAGTTAGAAAAAAAGATATTGTTTTAAGAGCTGAAAAAGATGAAATAGAAGATATTATTGTTACAAAGGATTCTAATTTTTATATTATTGGAAAAGTTTTAGGAACGGTTTAGTTTTATTATTACAATAAAAAATCTCTACAAACGCCTTGATTTGTAACATTTTGCAAACAAATGTTACAAATTTTACATTTTTGATACATTTTAAGAAAACTATTGAATAAAAACTCATAAAATTTTATAATATTATTAGTCGCAATAAGTGACTTAATAATATTTTTTTGTTTTATAGAATAAATAATTCTGAGCAGTGCGAAGAAAGGAATAAATTAATTATGGAATTAGTAAAAAACATATTTTTCAATACCGATAAATTAATTGCAAATTCAACAGTAAAGATTTCTTATACTGGTGAACTTTTTCAAAATGGAAGCGAAAAAGTTTTTGCCCATTATGGTTTTGGAATTAATTGGGACAAGTTAGCTGAAGTTGAAATGACAAAAACAGAGCTTGGTTTCCAAGTAGAAATTAATTTAAATAGTGAAGAACCATTAAATTTATGTTTTAGAAATTCTAATAATGAGTGGGACAACAATAATGGTAGCAATTATTCCTTTGAAATAGAAAGTGCTCCAACTGCTCTTACTGTAGTCGAAGATCAGGAAATACAATATCCAAGAAGATTAAGAAAATCTTATATTTGGAGCAAAAAAATCAAACTTGCATTATATAGAATTTTTAGATATTTCCCTAAATTAATATCAGGCAATTATAAAAAGCCTGCACAAGAAGAAGATAATGTTTAAAATTTGTGTTTATAATTATCCCACAGAGAAATGAAATCTGTGGGATTTTAATGTAAATTATTTCAAAAGCAACGTTTATATGTTGTTTTTTATTTTTGAATTTTTTTATAAAATTTGGCATAGAATAATCAGTATATAAAAAATTTTTTTAACTTTTGTAAATTTTTCGTGAAAAATTGGTTGACAAAATAAAATTATTATAGTAAAATAAGGTATGTGTCCAACATAACTTTGTTATATTAGACATGAGTCATTAGCTCAGTTGGTAGAGCACTTGACTTTTAATCAAGTTGTCCGGGGTTCGATTCCCCGATGGCTC
>CANRBO010000099.1 GCA_947628885.1 uncultured Clostridia bacterium
GATTAAATTTAACCTCAGCAGATGTTGTAATACATTATGATCCATGGTGGAATATATCAAGTGAAAATCAAGCAACAGATAGAACATATAGAATAGGACAAAAAAATAGTGTTCAAGTATATAAGCTAATCACAAGTAACTCAATAGAAGAGAAAATCAATAAAATGCAAGAAAGAAAAGAAAAACTTTCAAAAGATATACTATCAACAGAAGAGACATTT
Organism: uncultured Clostridia bacterium; assembly: GCA_947628885.1. GTDB lineage: Bacteria > Bacillota > Clostridia > TANB77 > CAG-508 > CAG-793. The sequence continues at coordinate 222 of CANRBO010000099.1, forward strand.
ATAAATAAACTATCTAAAGAAGATATTTTAGACTTATTTGCCTAAGCATTTATAATGTAATATTATAAATTTGTTTTAAAATGGTTCAATGAATCATCAAAAGTTTGTTTTAAAATGATTCATTGAACCATCAAAGGTTTGTTTTAAAATGGTTCATTGAACCATCAAAAGATTGCTTTAATGAAGAAAATTCCTGAGATTGCATAAATCTGTTTATATTTTTCACATCAACTCCTGATTGAAAAGCCAAACTTTCAGGACTCTCAGGAATATCATTAATAGCTAAATAAGCCCTTAAAGAGCACATATCAACCTCATCTTTAGCTTTGCAATTAGGACAAACCATATCATCTGATTGGAAAAAACATCCACAACGTACACATTTATTGAAATTCATTTTCTATAATTCCTCGTGTAATATGTTTATAGGGTTTATTTAATATAAATTTTATAAACATATTCTTTCTTTCAAAAATTAATATATCATATAATGTAAAAAAATGAAATATTTAAGTTAAAAATTTAATATAAATGTAATAATTTTTGTTAATATTCATAGTAGAATTTGAAATAAATTGTAGTATTTTTGTAACTAATTTTTAAAAGGCATATGTTTGTTAGTCATTTTCTATTTGCCAACTTAAAATTGGATAATCATAAGAAGAAACTGACTTAAATTTTTCTCCTAATATGGTTAATATATTTGGCATAGTAGAATCATCAGCGCATTTTGTAAGATTATCAACTTCTGATTTCTCATCCTTCTCATATATTTTGTAATTATCAAAATCTAAAGAAGAACAGTCTTTTACAGTACAAAGTTGAGCTAGACCTAAAATCAATCCTATAAAAGAAACGCTACAGTTTAGATTCAATTTATTAATAGTCCCCTTATTGTAACAACTACTCAAACTACCTCCTTCAATCCAACCAACTATACCACCACCACGAATTGAACCTAGAATTGAATTTATATCAAATTCAACAGTATTCAAATTATAACAATTTTTTACTTCTCCACTATCTATTATTCCAACAATGCCACCAATGTAAGAAAGTGATTGAGCTTCACTATTACAAGATATAGCTATTTTTCCATTGTTAAAACAATTAGATAATGTACCAGAGGTATTACAAGCTATTCCACCTGCGACATTTGCCTGATCTCCACCTATACAATTTATAGTAGCTAAATTATAACAATTTATTATATTAGTATTACTATCTGATGTGGCACAAATTCCGCCACACCTTGATTTAGCATTACAAACACAAGAAATATTTCCAGAAACAAAACACTCTTCTATATCTTTATAATTTCTCCCAGCTATGCCACCAACCATACAAGTATTTAAACCATTAGTTGTTAAACTACCATTATTATTGCAATTTTCTATTCCTAATTTTTTTATTGTACCATAGTTGTATCCAAATAATCCAACCACTAAATCGTTCTGATTATTTTCGGTCGTTTGATTAATATATAAATTTTTTATGGTTTTCCCATTTCCGTCAAATGTTCCTTTAAAACTTTTTTCAGAATAATCTGATGTATTTGCATTGATACCTATTGGTATGAAACCATTTCCTGAAGTCAGTAATTTTTTTAATTCACCATTATATCCATACTTTGCATAATCTGTTCTAAATGGATCAACATATGATTTGCTTGAATTAAAATCTAAACTTAATTCTAGTTTTACCGTTTGACCTTCGTAAGTATTCCCTTGTTCTCTTACATCATATGAGAAAAATACTAAATCTTCGATACTATTTATTACTTTTGTATTATCTGTTTCATCTTCTAATATTCCGGGATTATTATCGGTTACATTTTCTACATCAATTCCTTTTTTATTAATAAATTCTTCTAATATAGCCATATCTCTTCGTTCATTTTTTGCAGCTTCTTCTGTTTTGGTTTTTGCTTTTTGTGCTTGTGTTAATAGTCCATTTCCTCCTGTAAACATTGTAATGCTTACTCCAGCTAATATTAATAATATTATTATAGTGATTACTAATGAAATAAGTGTAATACCTTTAAATTGCTTCTTTAAATTTTGCATAATTTCCTCCTTTTTCTTCTGTAAAAAAATATATATTAAGATTAAAAATAATTTTAAAATAAAAAGATTGTTTTTATTGACACTCTTGATGTAAGAATCGTTGAAACACGGTCAAAAATTTTTTTATATTATTTATACATATTATAATGGTTATATAGCCAATAGTCAAGTACCCAATAAAAAACATATAATATTTTTATAAAAATTATAAAAGAGGTAATATATGGTTAGATTAAAAATAGAGAAAGGTGAATACTTGTTTAAACTGGAAGATATTTTAAAGCAAAAGAAGATTAGTATAAATAAACTGATGAGAGATACTAATACAGATTTTAAAGTCATAAAAAGGATGATGACAGGAGAATTAGTAAGGTTTGATATATTTGTGATAGCAAGATTATGTGATTACTTAGATTGTAGAATTACAGATATTATCGAGTATATTCAAAATAAAAAATAAGTGAATTGAAATAAGATTATTTTAAATATTCCAATTCACTTATTTTATTATTATATAATTCATGGATAGCTTTTTAAGTGATGCCTGTTAAAATGTTACCAAAATGTAATATAAAATAAAATAATAATAATTGAAAAAATAAAAATGATATGGTAATATTAGAAGAAAAAATAGACAAAATAACAATAAATAGTGATAAAGATTTAATACGCAAGAAGCCAACAGATAAATTAGGAGTATTAGATTTACAATTAGATATAAATGATACCGAAAAAGTAGATGTAGAAATCCAAATAAGCGACAAAGGAGATTTTGTAAAAAGACTATTGTGGTATTATTCAAAGTTATATAGTAAGCAAATGTCAAAAGGAAAATATTACGATACAATAAAAAAAGTAATATTAGTATCAATAATAGATTTTGACTTAAAAGAGATAGAAGGCTTTGAAGAAATGGAAACGATATGGAAAATAATCGAGACGAAAAAGCGAGAAAAAATCTTGACAGACAATTTTGAAATGCGTATAATAAACTTAAAGAAAGCGAAAGAGCTGTATGAGCAAGACAATAAAAATGAGAAAGCCCAATGGATGTTATTCATAGACGATCCTAATGCGAAGGAGATGAGTCAAATCATGGATGAGAATAAAGAAATCGAGAAAGCGGTAGTAAAAGTGAAGGAAATGACAGAAGATGAAGAAATGGAGCGACTAGCCTTTTTAAGAGAGAAAGCAATCATGGATGAAAACGCCATAAAAGCAACAGGAGAAAGAATAGGCGAAGAACGTGGTAAAAAG
>CANRBO010000100.1 GCA_947628885.1 uncultured Clostridia bacterium
ACCTATATTTTTACCTGTTAAAATATAACTCTCTCTCTCTTTCTCTCTCTCTCTCTCTACAGTTTCAACGTTTTCAAGCTTTTTCATCTCTTGTTTTCCTTTCTTTATTAACTTATTTTGATTATCTATATTTTACAACAACAGATTTTTGCTTGTCAATAAATTTTTAATTTTAAATTATAAACAGATACTTAATCGCCATTAGCTTATTAATTTTTTAACTCTATTAAATTCTTCATTATTTATAATTCTTTCGCCAATCGCCTGACCTATCGTAAACTTATTCATCATAATATATTTTCTAACTAAATCGTACTTGCCTATTTTAATCATTTCCGCTTCTATCAACTTATCTTTTTCAAAATTTTCATACTCGCCAAATACTCTCATTATCTTTTCTGTATCAACTTTTATTGCTTTAATGTATATGCCTTCGAATCCCTTGCTGGTCTTTAAACTCTTCGAAATATCAACCACTATCATATTGCGGTTTGTTACATATCCTTTAAAATCTTTGAAATCAATGTTTATCACTATATTAGCCATTTTAAGTGATTTTCTCTTGTTGTTATTTACAGTAATATAAATTCCTTCATTTTCAAGCTGTTTTTCAAGAATTAAGTATCTGCTATTCTCCGATATGACATTAACAACCTTTATGTATGAGCTTAAATCTCTGATGATTTGTACATTTTCATTAGAAAAATTATTTACGCAAATAAATATTTCTTCTATTTTTGGATTAATTAGCTTGAAACAATATTGAGTAACTTCTGGAAGCATGTATTTAAGTGCAAAATTTCCCTTCAAAGTTGGATAATCAATTTCTAATTTCTTTTCTTCAATTATGTAATCAATTCTATCTCTTTTAAGCATATTGATTAATTTACTTTTTGACTTGTCATTTAGCTTTGAAATATAATAATTTTCTTTATTATATCTATCTTTTCTAACACAGTTAAAAAATAATCTCATCTTATATTTTATAACATTAAAAAGCCCTTCTTTAGGCTTATCCAATTTCACATATCCTAAATTCAAAATAATCACCTGATATATTATATTCAGGTGATTACCGTTTTATGATTATTGCTCTAATTTAATTTTTCATCAACTATGTCCCATATATCTTCGTTTTCTCTGTCCTTCTCCCAAAATCCAGCTCCTGCCAAATCGTATTTATTTACTAAATCAAGCTTGCTACTGATTGAATCTTCATCTTCTATCCACATTTTACAAATTGCATTATCTTGAGTATATTCAATATAATTTTGTTTCAAATTATCATCCCATGATTTCGTAGCATTTGTAGGTATGTTTATATCTTTCATGTTTACTACTTTACTGCTCAATTTTCCTTCTTTTTCAGTCCATAATCTTGTGTAAAATGGCATTGCCAATATTATTTTATCCTTAGATATTCCTTCTTGTCCTAAAAATTTGTTTATGTTTAGTTCTACCCAGTCTGCACCTGCAATTGTTCCGGCAGTTTGACTTGATGCAGTATTTTGATCATAGCCCATGAAAACCACATAATCTGCCACTTTTCCTATTGTATTTCTATCATAACAAAGTGACCAAGTATCTGATCCGTCAGGTGCTGTTAGCAATACACTAAGTCTCATACCGATTTCACGCAATCTAGGTGCCAATTCTATGATAAATCTTGAATAATTATCTTTATCTGACATATTCATATTTTCAAAATCCACATGGATACCTTGTACATCAATTTTAGTTAGCTCACTTATTATATTATTAATTAGATTTGACCTAGTTTCAAATGTAGACAGAATTTTTGAAACAGCATCTAAGTCGTTAAGCATACTATTTGAAAGAACTGGCCACACTTCTATATTGTTTTGCCTTGCCCATTTGATGTAATTAGTTCCACTCGTTCCAACATTTACTGCCAAACTACCGTCTGACCTTAGTTCAAAGAAGGAAGGAGCCACCACATTTACACCTTTAATTGTTCCTGTTCTCGAAGGTGCAACATTATATTGATTGTAATAATCCCAAGCAATGCTTACTTTTCCGTCAATTTTTGTTCTTTCCAAGTCTTCTCTAACCGTAGTTTCGTTTATTAATTTTGAATATTTAACATATCCTATTACTCCGTCTGCTGTGCGAACCTTAATCCATTTTTTTGAATCAACATTTTCAATAATCGTTAATGTGTCTCCCCTTTTCACTTTATCAACTGTTTTTGAAAATGTAGTTGGTTTAAATTTTACTTTTAGATTTTTTGCCGCAATCGCTGTAACTGCTTTTCTGCTTAATGAGTCTACTGTAACAATATTTTCATCTTCACTATATTTTATTTCATAATTATAAACTTTATTGAGTTTGCTTATTGGTACATAATATTTGTCATCTTTTTGAATTATTTTGTAATCTAAGCTTGTATATGAACCATTTTCATAGATTTTATTACCTTCAAGTGGTATCGCAACTGTTTTTGTACTTGAAGTAGTAATTATCTTGTTATCTTCAATAATTAAATATTCATCAAAAAAATTTTTAACATCATCAATAGAAAGGTATATCTCGTTATTTTCTATTAATATATCTGACTTCAAGCTCGTTGTTATATTATTGTTATTTATAATTAGATTAGTTCTATCTGCCAAATGATTTATTTCATAATTTGGAGCAAACTTTATTAGTAGTGCTACTGCCATTAGCATTATGATTGAAATTGATAATCTTCTTATTGCATGCCATACTTTTTCTTTTTTCAGTTTTCGACTCATTTATTATTTTTCCCCCACAATATTACTATATCACAAAAATATTTTTTAGTGAATATATTTTTAGAAATTAATTCTGTAAATTACGTTGGATTTTTCGTTTCATTATAGTAACCGATTTACTTTTCACTCATATACTGTTATTAAAGGAGGTAATATATGTGGAGAATACTAAAAAAGCTGCTTGCTACCTGTTTGATAGGTTTTGGTTTGGGCGTTTTACTTGTTCTATTACTTCCATTTTCAGGTTGGCTATTTATAATTGGTTGCACAATTATTATTGCAGGTTTCATTTACTTATGTCAAAAATAGATAGCATAGACATTGCTACAAATTAGTATTCGAAAAGGAGGTTTATTAATGACAATTGTAGTGAAAAAGGTTCCTAAATGGCTTCGTGGTATCGTAAAATTTGTTTTTGGAATCAAAGAAGACTAATACATAGTAAATTTTAAGCATTAAATTGTAGAAATAGCCACTTTTTATATGTAAAAATTTACTTATGTACAAAAAGCCCTAGAATAAAATCTAGGGTTTTCAATAACCTAAAAGAAACATCACACAAACTGGATGTTTCTTTTAGGTTAAATGTATTAAAATAAAAGTACTATCTAAGCATTTTCTAACTTTGATGAACGTAAGCATTTTGCACATACATGCATTTTTTTAT
>CANRBO010000101.1 GCA_947628885.1 uncultured Clostridia bacterium
GAGAGAGAGAGCTACTTTTAAAGAAAAAAAGTATAGCTGTATTAGAGTACGTTCAATATAAGGTAAATAATTGTATAAAAAGTAAAGCCATGAATCTTAATGGGTTTATTGATAGTGGATGAAAAGTAAACTAAGTTTATAAAAATTTAGTTTACTTTTTGTATGCAAAAAAAATTATAGATTAAAGTTATAAATTATAAATACAACTTGATAAAAAAGAAAGGTAGGAAAGTTCATGAGAAATCAAACAGCAAAACAAAAATGTAAAATAGCAAGTTATGATTTACTAAATATTAAAAGAAAAGGAGGAAATGTAAAAATGTTAAAAGAGAAAGGAATTACGTTAGTTGCGCTAGTAGTAACTATAATCATAATGCTAATCTTGGCGGGAGTAGCATTAAATATGGCATTAGGAGATAATGGTTTAATTAGTCAAGCCAAAAAAGCAACACAGAAATATGAAAATGCGCAACAGAAAGAGGAAGAAAGTTTGAAAGATTTAGCGGATGATTTACAAACACAATTGAGAAATGCAGGGGAAGAAACAGTAAAACCTCATGATGCAAATTGGGATACAGATAAAGTCACACCAACATCAGACGGAAAAGGAAATGTAATACCAGTTCCAAAAGGATTTTATTATGCAGGAGGAACTAAGAGTACAGGATTTGTAATATCTGATGTATCAGGAGATGACCTAAATAATAGTAAACATGGAAATCAATTTGTATGGATACCATGTACAGTAGACGAGTATAAAGATGCAAAAGATGATGTAATGGATGAAAAATGGTCAAGTAATAGTCAATATAAAGATAACGGAGATGATGATTGGACTGGAGCAGAAGGTGGTGGTTCAGGCACAGATTGGAGTGATAACTATACAGAAGCAGATAATACATTTATAAATGGTACATACAAGGATGAAAGTGAAGCGGCAACATTACCAACCAACTCATGGGAAAAGAATCAAACGACAGTAGCAACAACAAGTATTAATAAATATGGTGGATTTTATATAGCAAGGTTTGAAGCAGGAGTACCAAGTGATGCATCTTTCTATTCTACAAATGAAACATACAACACAGCAAGAGGAAGTAAAGCAGATACAACAGCAATACAAAGTTATAAACCAATAAGCAAAAAGGGAGTACAAGCATGGAATTATATAACCCAACCAAACTCAAAAATGATAGCAGAAAATATGTATAAAGACGGAGCTAATGGAACAGGAGAAAGTGTAGGAAGCTATCTAGTAGATAGCCAAGCATGGAATAGAATTTGTCATGTATTTGATAGCATATTAGGAACAAGCGAAGAAAAAGAAACAGCAGGAAAAACAATAACAAATTCAACAGCATGGGGAAATTATTATAATAATAGTACAACAGATTACTCAAAAGTAACAGGCTTGTGGGCAAAACATGGAGGAACAAAAACAGGCTGGGTAGCTGCTACAAAATATGAAACTGCACAATTAACAAATAAAGATAGAACAGACCAAGCAGCAGGATATTATTCATATATAGAACTACCAACAGGTTCAAGTGATGATTTTAGAGTATATAATATATATGACATGGCAGGAAACATGTGGGAGTGGACAACAGGACATAATATAAAGGTTACAGATACGACAAACAAGACGGAACAAATGTTCGTTGTTCCTCGCGGCGGCGGCTTCAATCATACAGGAAGTGTCAACCCGGTCGTTCGCGCGCACGGTAACAATGAGCTCACTTATTACAACTTTGACGGTGGTTTTCGAGTCGTGCTTTATGTAAAGTAGCCCTGATACCTGTTGGTACTCTGGGATTTGAAAAAAACGAGACTGAAAAAAGTTGCCTGTGAATAATAGAGTAAAAAAATTAACTTATCAAATCAAAAATGGAGAAATGACTTCTAAAGAAGCAAAGAAATATTTGTGTGGGCATTTTGGATATATGAATATTGCTAATGTGTATAATTTAATAAATAAGTATTTCGTGCTTGATGAAACTTCTAATTATAAAAACTCGATGCCATAGGGATAAATCTAATAAGTTTTGTTCGTTGTTCCTCGCGGCGGCAGCTTCAATAATACAGGAAGTGACAACCCGGTCGTTCGCGCGAACGGTAACAATGAACTAACTAATTACAACAATAACGTTGGTTTTCGTGTCGTGCTCTAATATTTTATCAGATAATATTTCTCAAGGGAAATATTCAGTATAGTATTAGATATTAAAGGGATTTATTCCTTCCTTAATTGGTAAATATAGATTGATAAACGAGGTATGAGTAGATAAAAAATCGAAAGTATAGTAGTTTATTTTTTAAATAATTTAAGTAATTTACATAATTTAAATAAAAAGGAAATGCAATAATCAATTACTTAATTGCAATTAACTATTATAATTTTATAGTACCAAAATTCGTACTCTTAATGGATTGTCATATATATTTTCATGTAAATTTCATGTAAAGAGGTAATTTTAGTAAAATGAATAAAGTTTATCTTGTTGGAGAGATAATAGATATATCTGAACTAAAATTTTTTTACAATAGTAAAAAACATAATTCGCAATTGGAGATAAAGATAAAAACATTTGAAAGTAACATTAAAAAAAGCATAATTGTAAACATGAAAGCATATGACGAAATTACGGATATTATTTGTAAAGATTATAAAATTGGAGAAATAATTAGTATTGAAGGGCAAATTACAGGAAATATGGAAATAGAAATTAGAGATGTAAAGTGAAAATCTAACAAAATTTTGGAAATGTATTGACATATTGGGCATATAATAGTATAATAATAATTGTTAGATATCGCGGGGTGGAGCAGTTGGCAGCTCGTTGGGCTCATAACCCAAAGGTCGATGGTTCGAGTCCATCCTCCGCAACCACAAATTGTTGATACTGTAGGATTTTAGAAAATGAAATCTTACAGTATTTTTTGATTTCCCGACTTTTTCCAAACTTAGTTTATTTATACAATAAAAGGTAATTAGTGTTGACAATTTCAAGCAATATATTTAGAGTTAATCAAAACAATATAGAAAAAACAAATAAAATTGTACATATACGAATTGCATAAAATTATTTAAATGCGGAATAGCAACGGAAAAATATTTAAGATAAGCATTGAATTTTTGATAAAAAAAATAATATAATAATACTGAATAAAAAATACATAAACGGAAAAAATATTCAGCGGATGATAGATTAAAAATTTTTTATAACTATGAATTTAAATAAAGAAAAGAAAATAGAAAATTAAAAGAAAAAATATATGGCAAAATAGAAGAGAATCAAAAAGTTGAAATTAAAAATAATATTTCCAACGAAGAAAAAGTTAAAATTTTTATGGAGGTATTTAAAGGAAGAACAGATTTATATGCAAAAAGGTGGATAAGCAA
>CANRBO010000102.1 GCA_947628885.1 uncultured Clostridia bacterium
TTTATATTTTTTTCATCTATATTTTTAGGAATATCTTTTTCTTCTATTATTTTTCCTTCGCTGTCTCCGGTGTCTCTTTTTTCGCCTAAATGTATTGTGGCAATATATTCTTTATCATGATCCATTAATTGATTTGATAGTTTAGTTGCTTTGCCTACTAATATACCAAGTACACCTGTAGCCATTGGATCTAATGTTCCAATATGTCCTACTTTTTTTATATTATACTTTTTTCTTACATCTCTTACTATGTCAAAAGATGTTTTTCCTAATGGCTTGTCTACAATTATTAGTCCATCCATTTTCTTTCTCCTAATACATTAAGTTTACTATTTTAGTTGTCTTTTTATTTCTCCAACTAATTTTTCTCTTATTTGTTTTGGTGTACCTTGCATTGTGACTCCAGCTGCTCTGAAGTGTCCGCCACCGCCGAACATTAGGCATACATCTGATACATTAACATATTCATTAGATCTTAAAGATACTTTATATCCGTCGTCTATCTCATGTAAGAATATAGAAACTTCTACTCCTTCTATATTTCTGCCTTCATTTACTATTCCTTCATGATCGCCAGTTTCTGCTTTAACCTTTTTCTCATCTTTTTTATTTATATATGTATAAGCAATTTTTCCGTCTTCTAAAAATTCCATCCTGTCAAGTGCAATTTTTCTTAATTCAAAGCTTGATCTAGTGTTAGTAGATAGTAATTTTTTATATATTTTTGCAATGTCTACGCCTTCTACTAACAAACTTGATGCAATTTCAAATGTTTCTTTAGATACACCTGCATATTGGAATCCGCCAGTATCAGTTATTATTCCTGCCATTAGGCAAGTTCCAACATCATGATTAATTTCCCACTCATAATATCTGAATAATACATACATGACTTGGGCACATGCTGGTGAGCTCATGTCAACATAATTTACGTCTCCGAACATTGCATTGCTACTGTGATGATCAATTACAATTCTTGATTTTGCATCTTCGAAATATTTTGACCAACCGTCTAATTGTTTTATAGATGCTGTATCGACTGCTATTGCTAAATCGTATTCACTTTTTGAACCTTCTTGTTTTACTTCTTCAATTTTTGGCAAACATGTAAATACCCTAGAATACTTTGGTACGATTAATTCTACATCTTTATCCATTTTTACTAATGCTTGGTATAATGCTAAACTTGATCCCATGGCGTCTCCGTCAGGATTTTCGTGAGTTAATATTACTATATTTTTAGCTTGTTCTATTTTTTTTAAAATTTCATCTAAAGTTGACATCTCTATACCTACTTTCCATTATTAAATTTTTTCATAATGTCATTTCATGCTGTCATATCAAGTATTTGAGTCTCATTATTTATTAGTACTACTTATTATTGCTATCTATTATCGCCATTTATTGCTGCTGTTTATTATCGCTGTTTAATTGTCTCAAAATAGCGTCAATTTTTTCTCCATAAACTATCGAATCATCATATTCAAATACAAGTTCAGGTGTTATTCTTAAATTTACTATTTTGGCTATTCTACTTCTTATAAAACCACTTGATTCTTTTAATCCTTGTATTGTTTTATCTACATTTTTTGAATTCAATACACTTACATACACTTTGGCATATTTCAAATCAGGAGTTACATTAACTTTTGTTACACTAATCATGCCAGTTGCATTTGGATTTTTAAGTTCATAGTTTATTACTTCACTTATAGCTTTTTTTAACTCTTCATCAACTCTACCAAGTCTATTCGTATTTTTGCTCATTAATTATAAATCCTTACATTATATATTTAGGTTTTGAAAGGACCTAGAAACCTTATATTTGAGCCTTGTTTTACAGATAATATTTTTATTGTAATTTTTTTATCTTTTATTGCATTTATCTCTTAACTTCTTCTTGTATATATGCTTCTATTATGTCGCCTTCTTTTATATCGTTGTAATCTTCAATTTGTAAACCGCACTCAAAGCCTTTTGATACTTCTTTTGCATCATCTTTAAATCTCTTAAGAGATATTAATTTTCCTTCATGAATTACTATGCCTTCACGTATTACTCTGACTCCTGCATTTCTTTCAAGTTTACCGTCAGTAACATAGCATCCTGCTATTGTTCCAACGTTTGTGATTTTGAAAGTTTGTCTTACTTCTGCATTTCCTATATTTACTTCTTTATAGATTGGAGCAAGCATACCTTTCATAGCATTTTCAACATCTTCTAATGCTTGGTAAATTACAGAATATTGTTTTATTTCAACATTTTCTTTTTCTGCTAATGCTTTGGCTGCACCTACACTTCTTACATTAAATGCTATAATAATTGCGTTTGTTGCTTTTGCAAGTTGTACATCTGATTCTGTAACTCCACCTGCACTTGAGTGGATAACTTTTACTCTTACTTCGTTGTTTGAAAGTTTTTCAAGCGAATTCTTCATAGCTTCTGCTGTTCCTTGAACATCAGTTTTTACAATTATGCTTAATTGTTTTAAATCTTCACTTTCCATTTTGTCAAATAAGTTGTCTAATGTAACCGCATTGTCATTAGCAATAGCCTTTTCACGGTTTGCTAATTTTCTTTGCTCAATTAAATGTTTTGCAACTTTTTCATTTTTTACCTCATAGAATACATCTCCAGCTTCAGGTACTTCGTGAAGTCCAGTTATTTCAACTGGTGTAGAAGGTCCTGCTTTTTTTACTTGCTTTCCTTTATCATTTTTCATTGTTCTGATTTTACCAATTGCTGTGCCTAAAATGATAGTGTCTCCTACATTTAAAGTTCCCCTTTGAACTAAAACTGTTGCAATTGCACCTTGTGATTTATCAAGTTTTGCTTCTATTACAGTTCCTTTTGATTGTCTATTAGGGTTTGCTTTTAGATTTTGCATATCTGCTACTAACAATACCATTTCTAATAAATTATCGATGTTTGTATTATTTTTTGCTGATATTGGTACAAAGATAGTATCTCCGCCCCACTCTTCAGGAACTAATTCGTATTTCATTAATTCTTGTTTTACTTTGTCAACATTTGCTGCTGGTAAATCTATTTTATTTACTGCAACGATAATTGGTGTGTTTGCTGCTTTTGCGTGGTTGATTGCTTCAATAGTTTGTGGCATTACGCCGTCATCTGCTGCAACTACTAAAATTGCGACGTCTGTAATTTGTGCTCCTCTTGCACGCATACTTGTAAATGCTTCATGTCCTGGAGTATCTAAGAAAGTAATTTCTCTATCATTTACATTTACTTTATAAGCACCAATATGCTGTGTGATTCCACCTGCTTCGCCTTCAATAACATTAGTTT
>CANRBO010000103.1 GCA_947628885.1 uncultured Clostridia bacterium
TCTCTCTCTCTCTCTCTACAGTTTCAACGCTTTCAAGCTTTTTCATCTTTTGTTTACTCCTTTTACTTTGTTTTAAAATTAGTTGTTTTTATTTTTATTTTTAATTTTTACTATTTACATTTTACAATAACTAATTTTGATTGTCAATTATTTTTCACTACTTATTTTTTATATTTCATTTTTTTAACTTACTACTGATAATCGTAATGCCTCATAATAGTCTGAATTTAGGCTTCGTCTTTTGATGCGTTGATTTTTAGCAACTTCATCATTTCCACAATTATTACTGGAGAGATGATTAGTAAAATACATTGTAATATCTTATCTACTGGTAGCATTATTATTCCAAAGATATTTTGTAAAAATGGAATAAACAATACTGCAAACATTAACAAACTTGATACTGCCACTGCTAAAAATAGCATTTTATTTCCAAAGAATTCTAGGCTAAATATTGTTTTCTTATTATCTCTTATGTTGAATACATGTATTAATTCTGAAAATACAATTACTATAAATGCCATAGTTTGTGCTATTTCTATCTTTATTTCTTCTGTGGTTAATTCAGGATACCTGATACTAATATTAGCAATTGTTTCGTTGCTAGATGCTAAACCTAAAATAAATGCTGTTAATGTTATTAGTCCTATCATTATTCCTTGATATATGATTCTCCATGTCATGCCTTTTGTAAAAATGCCTTTATTTTTATTTGGCTTTCTTTTCATTATATTTTTATTTGCTGGATCTGTTGATAATGCCAATGCTGGAAGTGAATCGGTTACTAAATTTATCCATAGTAGTTGTGGTACTAATAATATTGCTATCTTATCTATTCCTACACCAAATGTACTGCTTAATATAGGAGTTATCAATATAGATAAGAATAATACTACAATTTCGCCTATATTACTTGATAGTAAAAATTGTATTGCTTTTAAAATATTATCATATATTCTTCTTCCTTCTTCAACACTATCAACTATTGTGGCAAAATTGTCATCAGTTAATATAATGTCTGCTGCTTCCTTTGATACATCTGTTCCTACAATTCCCATTGCACAGCCAATATTTGATGTTTTTAGAGCTGGGCTATCGTTTACTCCGTCTCCTGTCATTGCTACAACTTCGCCATAGCTTTGCCAAGCTTTTACTATCCTTACTTTATGTTCAGGAGATACTCTTGCATATACTGAATATTTTTTTACATTTTTTCTTAATTCTTCATCAGACATTTTTTCAAGTTCTGATCCTGTTATTGCTTCTTTTTCATCCTGCAATATTCCCAAATCTTTTGCTATTGCAGTTGCTGTAACTTTATGGTCTCCTGTAATCATTACTGTTCTTATTCCTGCTGTTTTACATTTTGACACGGCGTCTTTTACTTCTATTCTTGGTGGGTCAATCATGCCACACATACCTAAGAATACTAAATCTTCTTCTAATGTTTTTAATTCTTCATCTGTTGGTAAATGGTCTAATTCTTTATACGCCATGCCTAGTACTCTTAATGCTTGTTTTGCCATATTTTCATTTTCTGCTTTAATTTTTTCTTCATAATCATGGCTTAGTTCTTCATCATTTCCATTTAATTCAATTTTTGTGCATTTAGCTAAAAGCTCATCAATTCCACCTTTAGTATATGCTATATATCCATTTCCAACTCGATTTACAGTAGTCATTAGTTTTCTTTCTGAATCAAATGGTATTTCTTTTACTCTTGGATTTTGGTCAAATTTACTTGGGTCAAATTCTAATTTAAATCCCATATCCACTAATGCTGTTTCTGTTGGATCTCCCATTAGCTGTTTATTTGAGTCAACTTTAGTGTCATTGCATAGCATACTTGTTTGAATTAATCCCCTTAATTCATCATCAATTTCTTTTATATCTTCTATATTTTGAGTTTTATTATTCCAAAATATTTTTTGAACTGTCATCTTGTTCTGAGTTAGAGTTCCTGTTTTATCCGTGCAAATTACTGTTGTACAACCTAGTGTTTCTACTGCTGGTAGTTTTTTTACAATGGCATGCTTTTTTACCATTTTTTGAACACCTATTGCAAGTACTATTGTAGACACGGCAGCTAAACCTTCAGGTATTGCTGCAACAGCTAAGCTTACAGCTGTCATGAACATATCCAAAGGTTCTTTTCCATATATTAAGCCAATTAAAAATATTACTGCACATATTACTAATGCAACTATTCCTAATACTTTTCCTAGCTTATTTAATTTTTTCTCAAGTGGAGTTTCTTCTTTTTCAGTACTACTTATTATTTGTGCAATTTTTCCAACTTCTGTATTCATACCAGTTTCAACTACTATACCTTTTCCTCTTCCATAAGTTACTAGAGAAGATGAAAACGCCATATTTATTCTATCTGCTATTCCAATATCTTGTTTATCTAATTCTGTAGATATTTTTTCAACTGGTACTGATTCTCCTGTCAAAGCTGATTCCTGTGTTTTTAGATTTATGGCTTCTATTAGCCTAAGGTCTGCTGGTACATAATCTCCTGTTTCAAGTACAACTACATCTCCTATTACTAGCTCTCTTGCAGGAATTATAACTTGTTTTCCATTTCTAATTACTTTTGCCATTTGAGCGGTTAATTTTTGTAAAGCTTTTAATGATTTTTCTGCTTTATTTTCCTGAGCAACACCTATAATCGCATTTGCAATTATTACTACCATAATGATAATTGTGTCTGTTAATCCTTCTCCTTCTAGCACTCCAATAACACCTGAAACAATTGCAGCTATAATTAAAACAATTATCATAAAATCTTTAAATTGTTCTAAAAATTTAACAAATAGACTTTTCTTTTTACCTTCTTTTAATTCATTGAATCCATACTCTTCTTGTCTTTTTGTTACTTCTTCTAATGTTAAACCCTCTTCTTCATCTGTATGTAATTCTTTTTTCACAGTTTCTACACTTTTTCCATACCAATTATCTTCCATTGGAATCTCCTTTTTATTTTCTATACTACTATATTTATATTATTTAGCTATTATTAATGTTATACTTCTTAATTTTAATTATTTTAAATATTTTAATTAATTCTTAAAAATATTATAGTATGATAGCACCGCGCAGCGCCCAACCGGAGCGTCAGCGCAGGGCGTTTGAAGCAAATTTCATCTATAAATGCCGCATGGCATTATGGAATTTGCGACAGCAAGGTGCAAAAGACTATAATATTTTTAAGAATTACAAATTATAATTATCATTGTAATATTTTAACTAATTTTGAAAATATTATAGTATGATAGCACCGCTCTAGCTTCCAACCGGAG
>CANRBO010000104.1 GCA_947628885.1 uncultured Clostridia bacterium
AATATCATGCTTGATAGAATTAATAGGTATTTTATTAGTAATGCTATTAGACTTCAAATATAGGTGGATATTTTTATTACTTGGCATTATATACTTCTTTGTAATATATTTGAAATACCGTAATGCCGATGCAAGGCATCATTATGAAAGCGAAACAAAAAGGAAAATCTATAATTTAAGGAAAATTGATAATTTTGTTGAGCATGAAAGAAATTTACCTAATGCAAGAATTGCAGGAGCTAATAATACTAATGTAAGTGGTCAAAATTTTAGTGAAACAATGTTAGAAACTTTAAACAGTGCTTTGCGGTGGTAACATTAAAAAATTATAAAAAATATACGGAGGAATAAAAAATGAAAAAGATGAAAATTGTTATAGAAATATTATTAATTAATGTAATATTATTAATAATTTCAACTACTGTTAATGCAGCCGATAAAAAGAATACAACTTCGCAAATTAATGATGTAACTGTACAGTGGGAGTATACAGAAAATGAAGCAGGTCAAATTGAAAACTTAAAATGTAATAACCCAACAGAATTGAAAGGAAATATTGAAATTCCAGCAGAATTGGGTGGTAAAGCAGTAGTAGAAATTGGTTTTGATGCTTTTAAGTCTGCTAGTCAAATTACAGGTGTAAAGGTGCCAAGCTCTGTAACAAGAATTGAATCTTCTGCATTTGAAAATTGTACAAGTCTAAGTAATGTAGATTTAGGAAGTATAAAATCAATTGATTTTAATGCATTTAAAGATTGTCCTAATTTAAAAAGTATAAAAATACCAAAAACATTAATAAATGGATCAACAGCTAATCAAGGAGTATTTGCAGGAACAACAAAGTTAACTTCTGTAATTTTTGAAGAAGATCTTACAGAAATACCGGCAGGTATATTGCAAGATTGTTCAGAAATAACATCAATAGTTATTCCAACGTCTGTTACTAAAATAAATTGCTACGCATTTAAAGGAACTGGAATTTCTAAAATAGAAATTCCTAGTTCGGTAAAAGAAATAGATAATAGTGCATTTGAAAATTGTACGAATTTAAATAGTGTAGATTTAGGCAATTTAGCATCAATTAGTTTTAATGTGTTTAAAGATTGTCCTAATTTAAAAAGTATAAAAATACCAAAAACATTAATAAAAGGATCATTGGTTGGTCAAGGAGTATTTACAGGAACAACAAAGTTAACATCTGTAATTTTTGAAGAAGGTCTTACAGAAATACCGGAGAGTATATTGCAAGATTGTTCAGAAATAACATCAATAGTTATTCCAACATCTGTTACTAAAATAAACTCCTATGCATTTTTGGGAACAGGTATTTCTGAAATAGAAATCCCAAATTCAGTCAAGGATATAAGTTATTATGCATTTAAAAATTGTCCTAATTTAGTAAAAGTAACGATTTTGGATAATTGTTCATATATAGGTATTACTTCTAAACCTACAATGGATTCAGTATTTGTTAATCATAATGAAGATTTGACCATCTACTGTTATGAAGGTTCAAAAATAGCAGAATACGCTATAGCAACTAATATAAAATATGTATATATACAAAGACCAGCATCGAGTGGTGTAGTAGGTGAACAGCTAGGTAGCAATGACAAAGAAGATCCAACAACAGCAAAAGGTCAAATTCCTCAAACAGGAGAAAATATCCTAGTTATTTCAGGAATAATAGCAGTGTTGGGAATAGGAATATTTACACATCATAAGTTTAATAAATTTAAAGGAATATAAAAAATTATGAAAGAACCCAAATTATTAAATGTTTAATAATTTGGGTTCTTTGTATTAAAAATATAAAGTTTAATAGTACATGTCTTACTTTGTAAAGTTACATATTCCAACCACCATTGACTTGTAAGATTTGACCAGTAATATAAGGATTATTTTCTAAAAATAATACACATGAAGCCACTTCTGAAGTAGTACCAACTCTAGCTACAGGAATTTCTTTACATAACTCTTCCATTTCAGAATCAGATAAAAATGAATTCATTTCAGTATTAATAATTCCTGGAGCTATGCTATTTACTCGTATATTTGAAGGACCAAGCTCCTTAGCTAAAGATTTTGTCATGGCATCTAATCCAGCTTTGCTAACTGAATAAGCCATTTCACAAGATGCTCCAGTTATGCCCCATATTGATGATATATTGATTATATGTCCACTTTTTTGATTAATCATGTAATTACTAATTTCTTTGCATGTATAAAAAGAGGAATAAAGATTTGTTTTTAATATATTATCAAAATCTTCTATAGTTGTGTCATTGATTGTCTTTACTAGATCAATACCAGCATTATTAATAAGTAAATCTATATGACCAAACTTATTATAAGCATAATCAATGAGTTGCTTAACTTCATCATATTTAGAAACATCTGCCTTAAATGGATATACATTTGCAAAGTTATTTTCTATTTCTTCAGCTAAATTTTTAGATTTATTATAATTAAGTACAACTATGTAGCCATTTTTAGATAACACTTTCACAATTTCACTACCTATTCCTCGAGATGAACCGGTTACTATTGCTACTTTTTTATATGTATTTTTTCCTAGATTTCCTTCCATTTTTAATTCAACCTTTCTCATTTGTATCTCCAATAAAAACAACTCTATAATTATGTTTTTTATTGGATAAACAAACAATATATTTTATTAAATTAAGACATTTTCTCAAATGATTTATTAAGACATTATCATAAATGAATTATATCTTTTATCTAATTTTGGCAAAAGATATTTGACAAATTACTCTAATCTGTGTATAATAAAGATAGAAAATGAGAAACCAACAAACGTGGTTTTGCCTAGGGAATTTATGAAAACTCACAATACACTAGCCAAAGTACAGATGTGAGTTTTCTTGTTATATTATTATTTTGATAGTTACCATCAACGTGCTCTATTTCAAGTGGAATAGTATGTGTATATGGATTTATTTTTCCCCAACCACATATACAACATTTGTTATTGTATTTTTTAAATAAATACGTTTTTATGTACATAGAAGTTTGATAACTTCCCCTTAAGCCATTTTCTATTCCGTTTTTCCAGTTATCAATATATTTTTTATACTGATATTCTTTTTGACAAAAATTAGAACAAAATTTTTTATTCTTATTTAAAGTTTTACCACAGTTTAAACAATTCATTAAATCTCCTAAAAATAAAAGCCAATAACAATAGCTAAACTAAAATCATTGACCTTTAATAATGGAGCCACTTGTCCGATTTGAACGGACGACCTACTGATTCATACCACTACAATTTTCATTGCC
>CANRBO010000105.1 GCA_947628885.1 uncultured Clostridia bacterium
GGCCTGGAGTGTCTATTAAATTAAGCTCATATTCATTACCGTCTTTGGCTTTATATTTCATCCTAACAGCTTGTGCTTTTATCGTTATGCCTCTTTCTTTTTCAATGTCCATATTATCTAATACTTGCGAAGTCATTTCTCTTTTTGAGAGAGCTCCTGTGATTTCTATAAGTCTATCTGCTAAAGTTGACTTTCCATGGTCGATATGTGCTATTATACTGAAATTTCTAATTAATTTTTGGTCTTTCACAAATTTGCTCCTTGTACAATGAATTTATATATCATTTAAAATGCTTACATTTATATATATACTAACATATTAATTCTTTTTTATCAATAATTTAAAAACTTTTTAATTACATACTGTTATTATTTAAAATATGAATATAGTTATTTTTGAACAAGGCTTGAAAAAATAACTATACTCATATAATGACTTCGTCATTGCAATTAATATAATCTAAATATTTTAAAAACTCCTAGTGCTTCCCCCTCCTCCGGAAGAGCCTCCTCCTCCAGATGAAGAACCTCCTCCAGAAGAAAATCCTCCGTCCGTCCATAACTGCTACCGTTCTCCATCTCCTGTTAATATGATTAATATATTAAAAAAACATGCTTGTATTGATAATACAAAATTTTTGATATATATATAAATTATTATCCCTATCAAAATTCCACATATTAAACTAACGATTATTCTTTTCTTCGTAGGAATTCTAATTACATTTAAAATTAGAGCAACAATCGTTCCTCCCAAAAGACTACAAAATAAAACAAACGCAGTTGTATTTGTTTCTATTCCGTGTGTTAGAATTAGATGATGAAGTGGATGCAACTGTTTGTGCTTCTTCTCTATCTATTGTAATTCCATATTCTTTTACTATTACATCTAAAAATGCATTAAACCCATTTTTTATTCCCTCATCCCAATTGTTGTTACTTAGATATGGAATAATATATTCATCTTGTATTCTTCCAGTTTTTGCATCTGGTAAAATTCCTTCTAAACCGTATCCAACTTCAACTCTAAATTCTCTTTCTTCTAATGCTAGTAATAATAATAGACCATTATTTTCTGACTTATCACCTATTCCAAATTTTCTAAATAGCTCTGTCGCATATTCTTCTATTGATTGGCCTTCTAAGTTTGGTATGGTAACCACAACTATTTGTGCCCCTGTTTGTTCTTGTAAACTTTGATTTTTCTGTATTATATAATTTTCTGTATCACTGTTTAATAAATTTGCATAATCGTTTACATAAAATTGTCTAGTTGGTTCCACTACTGCATATACGCTTTTTGAAAATAATATCAATACAATTATTATAGGAAATATCTTTAATTTATTTTTAATCAAAGTTGACACTTGGAACCTCCTGACTTCCTTCAGAGGCTTCAAAATAAGTTTTTTCTTCAAATCCAAATATGTTTGCAACTATAACGTTAGGAAACTTTTTTATAATTAAATTATAGTCTTTTACATTTTCATTATAATCTCGTCTTGCTGTTGAAATTCTATTTTCTGTTCCTGCTAATTCATCTGATAGTTGTATAAAGTTTTCAGATGCTTTTAAGTCTGGATAATTTTCAACAATTACATTTAATGAATTTAAAGCTCTTGATAACTCTTCATTTGCTTCGGCTTTCTCTTCAATTGTATTTGCTCCTATCATTTTTGCTCTTGCTTCTGTAATCTTATCAATAACTTCTGTTTCATGTGATGCATATCCTTTAACTGTATTTACTAGATTAGGTATTAAATCAGCTCTTCTTTGTAGCATTACATCCAAATTTGATAAGCTATTTTCTACACTTTCTGATTTTGATACCATATTATTGTATCCTCTTACAAGTGATGATACTAATAGTATTACTATTACTGCTATAATAATTAGAACAATATAAGATTTTTTCATTTTTACATTTTCGTATATTAATTATACGATACTCCTTTTATAAAATATTTAGGTTTTTGTAAAGGATTAACCTATAAACCTATAAAAACATTTTTATTTTACTTAATTAATAGTTAGTCTCTTTACTCGCTTTTGCTAATTTCTTTAGTGTTTGATATACTAGATAATTTATAGTTCCTGGTATGTCCTTTTTTCCTGCTGGTACTCCTGTCAAAATTTCTATTCCTTCATCTATTGTTGATACTGCATATACATGAAATTTGCCATTTTTTACAGCTTCGACAATTTCTTTATCAAGATTTAAATTTTGAACATTTTGTGTTGGTATCATTACTCCTTGACTTCCGTCTAAGCCATTGATTTTGCAGATTTCATAATATCCTTCTATTTTTTCATTTACTCCACCAATTGCTTGGATTTGTCCTTTTTGATTTACTGATCCTGTTACTGCTATTGCCTGATTTATTGGAACATTTGATAAACTTGATAATAGTGCATATAGTTCTGTTGATGAAGCACTATCTCCGTCTACTCCATTATATATTTGTTCAAAACATATACTTGCAGTTAAAGCAAGTGGCATTTCTTTTGCAAACATTTCTCCCAAATATCCATTTAATATTAATATTCCTTTTGAGTGTGATGAACCTGAAAGCTCAACTTCCCTTTCTATATTAATTATTCCACTTTTTCCTGTGTACGTATTTGCAGTAATCCTTACTGGCTTTCCAAATGCATAATCTCCTACTGACATTACTGTCAATCCATTGATTTGCCCTACTTTACTTCCTTTGGTGTCTATTAATAACACTCTATCTTTTATCATTTCGGTATATCTGCTGTCATATTTTTTTACACGATTTTTTCTTTCAATTAAGGCCTTTTCTATATATTCGCTAGTTACTACTTTTGATTTATCTATTTTAGCCCATGTGGCTGCTTCAACAATTACTTGTGCTAGTTCTCCAAATTGAGTAGATAATTTTTGTTTATTATCTGCTAATTTACATGAATATTCTGCTAAACTTGCCACTGCTCCTTTATCTAGGTGTGGCAAATTTTCATCAACACAAAATCCATGTACAAATCCTGCTAAATCTGTTAGATTAGTGTCATTTAACATTGTTGATTCTTCGAATTCAACTTTTATTTTGAATAATTTTCTAAATTCTTCATCTACTGAAAGTAATGTTTGATAAACATTTTCATTTCCTATTAATATTACTTTCAAGTCTAGTGGAATAGGTTCAGGTTTCAATGATACTAATACCATTGATGATTTTTGCTCTAATGAATTATCTATTCCGATTTCTTTATTTCTTAATACTTTTTTCAAATAATCATAACATAATGGATTTGTTAGTAAATCGTTTGCTTGTA
>CANRBO010000106.1 GCA_947628885.1 uncultured Clostridia bacterium
AGAGAATCTACGCAAAAGGACAAAATAATGAATAGTTAAAATTAATTTAACGTATATTAGGAGGTAAACAAATGTTAAAAAGAGTTGCTATATTAGCAAATGGAGGGGATGTTGCTGGACTTAATCCAGTTATAAGAGCTATAAAAAAATCATGTGAAGTTCATGGGATAGAGTGCTATGGATTTATTGACGGCTATAAAGGACTTCTTGAAAATAAATTTGTAAGATTAGATTTTAATCCAATGGCTGACGGGATATTGCCAAAAGGTGGATCAATAATTGGTTCATCTACAAATACAATAGTTTTTCATTACAAAGTAACTAATCCGGACGGAACAGTGGAATACAGAGATTTATCAGACCTTTGTGTTCAAAATGTAATGAAAGACGGATTTGACTGTGTATTTACACTTGGTGGAGATAGCACTCAAAAGTCTGCAAGAGACTTATTTATCAAGGGAATAAAAACAATTGGAGTTCCAAAAACAATTGACAATGATGTAGCTTGTACTGATATAACATTTGGATACAATACTGCAGTATCAGTAGCTTCTGAAGCTATAGACAGACTTCATACGACTGCTGAAACTCATCACAGAATAATGTGTCTAGAAGTTATGGGAAGATATGCAGGCTGGATTGCTTTAGAGTCTGCAATTGCAGGCGGTGCAGATGTTGCACTTATTCCGGAAATTCCTTATGATATAAATAAAGTTGCACAAAGCTTACAAAGAAGGATTGCAAGAGGAAAGCAATTCGGCATTGTTGTTGTGGCAGAAGGCGCTCAGCCTAAAGACGGTACTGCTTCAACAGTAAATAGTAATGTTAGCGACGGAACAGGAATAGCAGTAAAATTCGCAGGAGCTGGAGATAAAGTATCAAAAGAATTAGAAAAATTAACAGGACTAGAATCAAGATGCACAACACTTGGTTATATGCAAAGGGGTGGAACGCCTACAGCTTACGATAGAGTGCTTTCAACAAAATATGGAGCAAAAGCTATGGAACTTGCAATGGAAGGAAAATTTGGAGTGCTTACAGTTATAAAAAATGGCAAGCTTGATTATGTACCTTTAGAAGATGTAGTAGGAAATAATAAAGAGCTTGGTGCAGTTGAAGGAGGAACTAAAGAAAGCAATGTTCGTTTAGTTACAATGGATGACGAACTTGTAAAAACTGCAAGAAATATAGGAATTTGTCTAGGAGACTAGGAAATTATAAATACAACAAATTAGCATTTAATTAGTAAACATTAAATGCTATATGAAAAGTAAAAACTAAATAAAGTAAAAAATTAATAATATCCATAATATAGGAATTATTAATTCCACAATGAAAGGAATAATGGCAAAAATGACAAAAAAAATAAACATCAAAAAAATCATAGTCTTTTACATTTTAATTCAACCAATTATAGATGTGATAACCTCTTTGTTAGTTAGAAATGTAAATGAAATGCTTACACTAGGAATATTTGTAAGAACATTTTTCATGATAGCAACAGCAATCTATGCGTTTTTTATCAGTGATAAAAAGTATAGAATAACAATGCTGATATATTACGCAATTCTAGCTATTTATTTAATATTATTCCTAGTAAATTGCTATGCAAATTTTGGCATGACAGGGATGTTTACTCAAATAAAAGGAATAGTAAAAACATTTTATTTACCAATTATTTTTATTGCCTTAATACCAATATTCAAAAAAAATGATATTAAAATAGAAAATAAAACAATAATTTATGCTTTATTTGGCTATGCTTTAGTTATATTATTAGCAAGGATTTTCGGTGTAGCATATAATACTTATCCGGATAAAAAAGGTACAATTGGACTTTTCTACGCTGCCAATGAAATCGGAGTAATCATGTCTTGCACAGCTCCGATTTTGGTGCTTAGTTTGATTAATGGCGAAAAAGGAAAAATATTTAATTTTATTACACTTGCATTATATATTTTCTCTGTATTAGAAATGGGCACGAAAGCACCATTTTTTGGCGCAATTGGTCTAGCAGTAATAACTCTAATTGTATGTGTAATAAAATTTTTTAATAATGCTGAAAGTGAAAATTCACAAAAGCAAAATAAGATGAAATACTTAAAAAAAGGACTTGTTACAATTGGAGTAATAATTATATCGTTCATTTTTGTACCATATTCTCCAGTAGGAAAAAATATAGAACTAACCAATGGAGTTACATTTCCAAAAATAGAATTTAACTTCAATAAAAATAGTGAAACTTCAGGCGAAAGCGATACAGAAGAAAAAGAAGAGGAGAAAGAAGAAAAAAGACAAGATTCACTCATCAGCGGAAGAGATGATTTTTTAAGAGATAACTTAGAATTATACAAAAATGCAAATGTAAAAAGTAAAATATTTGGAATAGGCTATATGACTGAGAAATGGTATATAGTACAACCACTAAAATTAATAGAAATGGATTACTTTGACATTGTAATATGCGACGGAATTGCAGGATTTATATTGTATTTCATACCTTTTGAAGTCTTTGCAATATTAGTAATAAAAGAATTAATAAAAAAATTCAAGAAAGCAATAGTAAGTCAAGAAGTATGGTTTATGATATATTCAATATTCATAAGCTTTGTAGCTGCATTGCTCGCAGGTCACGTACTCACAGCTCCAGCAAGTGGCATATTTATAAGTGTTATTTTAATTCAATTGTTATTTAAATTAAAAGATTATGATTGGATGTAATATTATTCTATAAATATAATAGTTGAAGCAACCGCGCAGCGCCCAACCGGAGCGTTAGCGAAGGGCGAATGAAGCAAATTACATACAAGCGCCGAATGGCATTATGTA